>CAJJMF010000018.1 GCA_905192805.1 uncultured Sutterella sp.
CTCGAAGGCCCGTCGGAGCCAGGGCTACCGCCTCAATCGCGTAGGCATCGAGTAGACTCGCATCCGACAACAGGGCGGCGATCAGCACCGCGACCTGTAGGCGTTCTTCCCAGGCCGTGCGTTCCGAATCCGCTAACCCAACGCCCACCACGCGATGATTCATCAGAATCATCGCCTCTAAGGCATAGGCGACACTCGCTTTAAAAAGCCCCCCTTCGCCCCCAAAGCGATTGGGGTTGCCATCCTCTTGCTCGCCCCAGGCCGAGCGGGTAAGCGTCACCCGCCCCAAGCCTTGCACATAAGTAGCCCAACTCGCTAATACCGGCAACAGATGGGTTTTAAAGACCGTATCGTTTCCCACCGCGACGCGAAGCCGCTCAATCGTGGTGGCTTCCCGCGCTAGGACCACGTCACTCGCGAGCGGGAAGAGGATGGCCGCCTCGCGGCCATCCTGGGCATAAAGACGCTCTGGAGTAAACGTAAGGGCATCGCGCAACGCCCCGACGGGATTCGTTCGATTGGCTCGATTCTCCCCATTCGTCCCCTTCGGTTGGGGGCGATTCACGACCCGCGGCTCCCCCTTCGCCGTACCCTCCTTAACCACCCCCTCCGAGTCCAAGCCTGGGACCGACTCCCCCTCCGGGCGCAAGGCATCCCACGTGCGACGCAGCGCCACCAACGACGTGAGGGCAAACCCCCGTTCACGGGGGTGGCTCACGTCGTCCCCGCCCGCGTGCGATTTCTCTTCCGGCTCAGTACCGATGTTCCCTTCTTCGCTCGCGTCACGATCGTCCCGCCCGGTTGCGGGCCTCGCACACGTATGAGCGTGCTGACGCCACCCCATCACGTGGCCCGCTTTCCTCCCTCTCAACGCGCCTCCCGCTTCCTCGCCCTCAGGGCTAGCCCCGTTGACTGTCCCCGCGCTTAACGCCTCCCCCAGTCGTTTCGTGAGGCGCTCGTTCACCGCCGCTAAGCGCTGCACCCAACCCGACCGTGGGGGACGAACCGGTGGACGGGGAGCATCCTCACTGCCTTCTCTCTTCCCTAACGCCATGGGCCAGTCTTGGCTCATAGCGCCACACGTGTTTCGTTCTTCCCGAGGCATCCTTACCGAGGGCGAGACGCCTTGCTGACGTGATTGTCGTGGCTCACGTGGCTCACGCTGCTGAGGTTTCCTCGCCCGTTGTGCGTCCTCCTGCCCACGCCCACACCCCAGGGTCGGTTGCCCAACGCCCGCTCCTCGCCAGCCCATCGGGGACACGGTATCCCCTCGCCCTGCCACGTGGGCCACGTGGGCCTTCGGCTGGAATCGTGGCTTGGCTCCCTGGGCAGGGTGACCGTCGTGACGCTCTGGGGTAGGTGTCAGCCCTTGGGCGTTCTTCCCCTCGTTAGCAAGAGACGTTGGCCTCAGACTCGCCCCACGACTTCCTTCGCTCGCCCGTTGGGAAGCGAGTGGGGTTCGCCACCCAGTAGCGCCACCACGCACGACGTCCTTCCCGTTTCTCGTGTGTCGATCATGCAGCTGATCCTCACGTCGTTGCCCCGCCTCTCCTGAGGTCAGGTTCTGTTCGATTGTCTCGTTTCGCATTCGTTTTACTCCTCTTATTCACTACTCCGCTCACTACCCCACTCTTCGGGTGGTGAATACACGGCGACATAGGCTTTCGTCGTCAGATTCGTTGACCGGGTTCATGGGCAGGATTCCTAGAGAAGGTTCGGTGTCGCAACCTGGCCCCACCCCTTTCTTTGGCCACTGGCTAGCGTTGCCACCGTGAGCCTCGGTCAGCCCCTTTGCCCACCTTAATCGCCGATACGCCCCATCCCGCGCCATCCAATACACCGCACCCCCGGTCTTTTCGTTGACGCTTAAACGTCGCCCCGTGTGAGAGGGCACCCTCGGATCGCCCCCTTACACACAATCCTGAGGCCTCATCGGGCCTCATCGAGCCTCCTCGAGCCGACTCGTCCCCTCAGAACACCCCAACAAACCCCTACATTCCTCCACGTAACCCGCGGCAAAATCCCTCAACCTTCCCCAGACGTCCTCACCCCACTCGATGGGCAAATCCCAACACGAGGACCCTCGCTCAGCCATGCACGGCCCCGTGAACGGCCTGTGAACAACGAAGCGAGCCTTCGCTGGGTCTCGGCTACACCGTACGGGAGACGTAAGGGCTCAAAAAGGCGCAAAAAGGCGCAAAAAGCGCAAACACCATGACGGGAGAAACCCATGAGGACACGGAGGAAGCATTCGCCGAAGGGAAACAAGAAAGGCAGGCAAAACCGTCTGAAAACCGCCTAACAAACGCCTGACAAGCGCTGGACAAACGTCTGACGTTCGACGGGCAGCGTTTGACGTAAGCCCTGACGCGACACAGCGTCACCGTTACCCCAAGCGCCAACGAAAAGACCGGTTGTACTGTGGTCGTGATCACCCGACAATGCGCACTGAATACGCATTGAATCGGCATTAAATGGGCATTTTGGTTTTAAAGGGACGGGTGGGAGCACCAGACGCCCCCTCGCCCTGGGACATTCGTCACCGCTGGGTAAGGTGAGGCCCCCAAAGTACTCCCTTTAGCGCTTTACCCTCGCTTTACCCTAGTGCGTTACCGATGACTGGCCGTCGGACGTTACCCTCGGGGCTTACCGCCCCACGGCGGGCCTTGTCATGCCCCGCCGCACGTTAGCCACCACGACAAGCCTCAGACCTGGCATCACACCCGGCGTCACACTTAGCGACAGATTCCTCGTGACGAGCGTTACGCCCTCGAACACCCCAGCGTTGAGAGCGTCGTGAAACGCCTTGCTCGTCCCCACTACGAACGTGACAGAACGGCTATCCCTTGAAAACCAAAATCCCCACTCGATGAGTGGGACCACCAACCACCAAACGGGGACGAGTGGAGGAAAAACCTTTCCCCCACTCACACCGTTTGACCTGACGAGAAAAAACGACAAAACCATCGTGCTAAACCGCACGTCAACGATCGAGCCGTCCGTCCCCCACTCACGCATACCCACGCTGGCGTTTGCCTTGTGCGTACGCGCCGTAGCGGCGAACGGCCGACGTTTAACCCTAGGTTGAAACCCCGAAACCCCATGTGCCGTTGAGACACCGTCTGGAACGCAACCAAAGCCACCAAGACCGTCGTGAGACGGGTTGACGTCCCCATCTCAGTACTTCAGTGCTTCGGTGCTTCCGATTTTCGGTTCCTCAGAGCCTCACGGACGTCGGGTTTCGCTTCGAAGGGCATGCTTGGGTGACTGGCATCGCTCGGCCTTTGCTTTGGTGTCGCTAAGGGTTCGTGGGGGTGGGACACGGTAGCGTCGCAGCGCGCGACAACACGTAGGTCATCACTCACCCGTGCGCACCGTGGGACACACCCCACGCCCCCTCCGAACGACCCGTGACAATGCCACATCGCCACCGAGCCTAAACACTCAACACAACCCAACACTGCCCAACACGGCCCAAAACGGCCCAACACGGCCCAACACTACCCAAAGCGTCCAACACAACACGACGCACCACGGCGCAACAGAACCTCTGGGAGCCTGGCCCCGTGCCTCACGCACGCAGCCAGACCCCTAAGATCCTGCTGGTCCTGATGGTCTTAAAGGTCGTGCGGTCCCTTACTGAAACACCCGCGCAATCAGTTTCCCAATCGCTTGCGGGGCTTCGCGTAATGAACTCACCCGGGTGGTGTATTCCCCCACGGGGGTGGACGTGTCGCCCACGCCGCACATGAGCACCGTGATGCCCAGCGCTTTGAGGGTCAAGACCGCCCGCTCAGCGTTCGCTTGAAAGCGTCCATCGGTGAGCACAAACACCACCTTGCGCACATCCTCGTCGGTTATTTGTCCCAATTTGCCCGCCGCCCAATAAAGCGCCGGAATAATCGGGGTATCCCCGTCCCCTTCTAAAGGGGCAAGGATCGATAAGGTCTGCGAAAAAGGCAAGGGGGTGGCACTTAAGGCCCGAGGCCCGACGACCCCCACGGGGTAGCGATCGGGCCCTGGGAAAAGGGCCAATCCTACCCGGGTGGCCGCCCGGTTGCGCAGCGCCTCAAGGAGCCGTGCACTCAAGACTTTCGCCAAGGTCACATCGTCCACGTTCATCGAACCCGAACGATCCACGAGCAACAGCACCGCGGTGTTTTTCGCTCGAATGGGCATCTCTTCATAAAAGACCCGCTCATCCAAACGATAGGTCGCCAAGGCCACGTCGTTTACCACCTGCCCCGAGGGGGCAGGTCGTCGGGCGACGCGGATACGCGCTTCCACACACTCGCTAAAGTAGCGTGTGAGGGGAAAGCTCGCCCGCCACGCCTCCCGAAAGGCCTTGACCCAGGGGCGGTTACGACGGGTTTTGGCTTCATCCACGGTGAGGATCGGATCCCCCTCACGGTTTAAGGGCACCGCGTCCGGGTTCGAGGGATGGCGAATGCGGTTCGTTTCGAGCATCGCTTTTAAACGCGCCTCACTTCGTTCCATCCAATCGGGCTCGTACACGTCGCTCCCTAAGTCTTCCAATTGCTTGAGGTTACCCACGAGCGCTTTAAAGCGCGTAAGTAGCCCGCCGGCCACCGGATCGACTCGGACCGGAAACACGTCCCCAGCGGGGTTCGTGTAGGGAGAAAGGGCGTCGGTTGACGTGGTCACTGCGCCCGGCTTCCCCGACGGGGCGTCTGTGGTGACCCCGTTCATGGCCGCGGCAAGTCGCACGAGCTCCCCATCGTCCATCGTGAGTGTCAAATCGTCGTTTAACACCCCCGTGTGCGTGAGTCGCTCGAGCATCCCTTCCACCTCACGGGAGAGCACGTCGGTGTTGCCACGCGCCCCCGCCTCGGTGGTGGGGGTCGTGCCACTCGCCTCCGGGGTATCCTTGGCGAGCGCCATGGCCCCTAACCACGTGGTGAGGTTGGCGTGCATTTGCCGCACCCACGCGTCAAGCGCACTCGCTCGGGGGTCTCGCAAAAGACCCCGTTGCAGAGCCACCCAAAAGGCCAGTTGCTCAGCGTCCGTTCCGGGCGCCACCGGCATCAACGGGTACCCGTTACCGGGACCCGCCGGACGCCGTAGCGCGTCAGTGGGCACGTTCGCTTGTCCCTCACGAAGGGTGCGCAGTTGCACGGCCTCAGCATGGCTTCGGCCGGCCTCTAAGTACGCCTCGTAAGTTTCACGAACGCTGTGTCGCACCGCTTCCATCAGTGCCCGACTCATGGCGGGAAGCCGTGTGTCGGTGTTGGCTGACGAAGCGCCCGCGGGGTGTCCCGTCGCCCGGGTAGCGTCATCGGACGCCGTGGGCGCAGCGGGACTCAGCGGTTTCGCGGCGTTCATGCCGTTCACCTCATAGTGCGTGAGCCACGCCCCTAAGGTCGTGACAAGCACCTCGGCTTTGGCTTTGAGTTCGCCCGTTTTTCCCATGAGTAGCCCCCACGCTTCGTGGGCCGCCTCGAGGGCCTCTTGGGTCGAGGCCATCTGGCGTGACACCACTAAGCGCTCGAGCGCCTCCGTGCGCGTCGACCCCAAGTGGGCAAGCACCCGCGCTTTGAGCACCTCCACACGCTCCAAAAAGCGTGTGAAGCCTAAGCGTTTGGCTTCGCCCACCAAGAGTAACCAGACTTCCACGGTTTCCTCAGGCCGCAAATCCTCGCGCAACCACGCGGCGGACTCCGCAGCCTCCAGCGCTTCAAAAAGCGCCTCGCGCCAAAGACGGTAGCCCGCGTAGTCGGCGAGCCCCCGTTCATCGACCCGTAAGTCTTCAAAGAGGTTCGTTAAGCGAAAGAGTAAACTCTGCGCTTCTAACCGCTCAAAAACCGTAAAGTCGGTGTAGAGGATGTGATTACGCTCGTGGCACCCATGCCCGTAGACGTAGATGGGCGCTAAGGGATGGGTGAGATCGATCGCCCCTAACCAGATCGCCTTCCCATTGGTACCGGGATGCCCCGAGAAATGCACGGGGATCCCTTCTTGGCGACAGAGCGCCTGAAAGACCAACGGGGCGGCACAACTTAATTGCTGTGCCTGGGCTTTACCGGTTTTGAGGCGCTCGGAGACGGCCTGGGCCACTTTGCTAAAGCGCACGAGTTGGGCTTCTTGCTCCGCGACGATGGCGTTTAATGCCGCCTCGTAGTGCGGATCAGGATGCCCTAGCGTCGTACGCTTGCGGCGCGTGGCCCCCTTCGTAGGGCGCGACGTCTCAAGACGCTCCTCAGCCGCCGCCTGACGTGCGGCCACCGCTTCGTAACGCGATCGCGTCACTTCCACTTCTTTCACCAATTCCGCAGGCGGATCGGTGAGTTGGGTGAGACCACGAAAGTACGCTTTGAGTGACGCTTCACTCATCCCGGGACGTGTCACGGGCGTAAAGCCCGGGGACGCCTCGGGTAAGGCATGCGCATCCGTGGGATTCATCGGTTCGGACGAATCCTTAGACGCGCGCTCCTCGTTGGTCGTTGCCACCGTGGGGTTCAGAAGCGCATCGCGCACGCGCACCCACGAAGGGGTACGTGCACGAGGCAGTTTCTCCCCGGGTGTGACGGCCTCCGACGTGTCGGACACGTTCGCTGCGGGCAGCGCTAGACACGCTTTCGCCGTGGGCGTCGCACCGAGCGTTAGGGTGGCGGGTACGTCAGCGACGTCCGTGACACCGTTCACGCGCTCCATCAACGTCTCGGCAATGGCCCTCTGGGTACGTCCTAAGCGTCGTACCCGACCAGGGAAGGTGGGGGGTGTAGGTAATGTGGGTTGTGACATAACGAATGCTCCAAAAAAACGAAAAAATCCCGACCGTCGCCACGGTCCTTCTTCGCCCGTCCAGTTGTCCTTCCAGTTGTCCTTCCAGTTGTCCTTCCCGCCGTTCTTTCTCCGACGTTTCGTTAACGTTCTCACCCTAAGGTCGCGCGTTTGCGACCGCTCGTGTGAGGCCACCACGTAGGTAGCCCCTCGAGTCGCCTTCCCCCACCGCGTCCTCACCACGGACGTGATCAACGGATCACGGTGGGTAGTGACAACGCGGGAAGGGAGAACGCAACGAGCAACCAGAGGGGTCGCTCACCGACGAACCGCAAGACGGCGTATGTGAAAACACACGACACCTGCGGCGCTTACAGCGCCTACAGCGCCTATCAAGCGCCCCCATCACGGGACGTGAGAGAGACGCCGTTGGCGTGACGAACGCCACGCGTCCGTCATACGACAGGGAAAGGAAACAAGAAAGAAAGCGAGAAAAAAAGCGAGAAAGGGAACGTGAACGGAAAGGAAGGAAAGTGGACGCCTGGCGACAAGGCTAAGGGTGGCGTGAGTCGAGATGGACAAGGCCGTGACGAGGCACTCCTCTGAGAAGTGCGTCGCGCACGGGCCCCGTGCCCGACTACTCGTCAAAAAGACTTTGGTCGATGCCCGAAGGTCGTGACGAGCGCGTTCCGGTTGCCTCACGCGGGGTGCGCGTCCGAGGACGGCCCCGTTGACGCACGGGTTTCCCGTCAACGCTCGCTAACGAGGGCGTCGTCGGCTCGGGGTTCTCGTAGCGCAGGGTGGCTTCCGCTAACACCGCGTCCGAGAGTCCGTTCGTCGACTGACACGCTTTGGCTTGCGCGAGCGCTAACGCTTGCCGATAGCGCTTTGCGTTACACGCTTTGGCGAGCGCCTTTTCGCTCTCACCCAAGATCGTGAAAAAGATCGTCGCGATCGCTTCGCGTTCCGCCGCATCCAAGGCTTCCGTCACACTCACCGCGAGAATCACTTCCCGCGTTAAGCGTTTTGTGTCGCCCGTGGCAATCACTTCGAGCATCAGTCGCAAAAAGCGTTTAATCCGACGATGCCCCACGGTTAAGTCGCGTGTTTCAAACCCGAGGGTTTGTTTACTCGACTGTAGGCGGGTTTCTTCGGCCGCTTTCACAACACGCTCGACGTATTGCGTGAGTGCCGCCTCCTCAAACGCTTCGCGTAAGAGGGGTGGCAATTCAGCCAACAACACGCGCACTTCCTCATCGCGTCTGAGCCCCTCGAGGCGGCAATGCCAGACACGGTCCGTGACCGTTTTGTCTTGCAGATGTCGCCCAAAGAGCCCTTCTTCGATTTCGGCTTGGCCGCGGGTGTTGTCGGTGCAGATAATGCGCGCATCGGGGTGTCGCACGATCCGCTCCCCGGTCGCTTCGATATCCAGTGTCGCGCCCTCTAAGAGGTCGTTACACGAGACCCAAAGGTCAGCGGGGGCTGCGGAAAACTCGTTCACTAAAAGCACCCAGCCGTGACGCCACGCGAGACTCGCTGGCCCATCGATCCACTCGGTTGACCCATTGACTAATTGCCACTGGCCTAAGAGTTCACGACGATCCATCCGAGCGCGTGCCATCACGCTCACCACCGGCACATGTAAGCGGGCACACCATTGAAGGGCCGTACTTGTTTTACCCGACCCTGCCGGGCCCGATAAAAAGAGGGGTTCGCCTTCGCCAATGCGCCACCAGAGTGCCATGGTGGAAAACAGTGCCTCGTTAAAGGCATGGTGGGGATTCAATTCGGGAATGCGAGCACGTTCGTATGTCGTTAATCCCGTCAGGTTAAACCCTTCGCACCCGGGGAGGCTCTCTGCGAGACCAAAATCGGTTGCGGGAATCCAAAGTTTGCTATGGGGTTGTGTCATCAAGACGCTCCTTAAAAAAAGAAAGCACGCCCTAAAACGACACAACACCCCTAAAGCATCCCAACGTGGGCTGGTCGATGAACGACGAGTCCCGTTAAAGGCTATTCCGAGGGCGAGCGCCCTCGAAGGGTGTGCATGTTGGATAAAAGAAACGGTAATGAGGTGCCCGTAAGTGGCTTTGCCCCATTGAAGACCAAGGTCTCATGGGGTAAGCCGATTGGGTGGGCCCCTACCGAACACGCCTAAACGACGCGTGAGCGTAACCTGTGAGGGGAAACTCACGGGTTAACTCCTTACGGAGTGCGTTAAGCAGCTTTCAGTATAGTGTGAATGAATACGACTGGGGCACACGAACTAGGGAAAGTCCTAAGAGGAAAGGGACTGGGAACAACCACTCTCGCCAATCGTCCTCGCGCTAACGAGGCCCCTACGCTTGCTTCGTGGCGTCAATCCGTTTATGGTAGACGGGAAGGATCAGCTTTCGCGCTGAAAGGAGAACACCTCATGGAAAACGACACCACCACGCTAACGCTCACGCTGGAGGCGGACTTAGTACACGACGCTCACCGGCTCTATGAAGCACTCGGGCTCGATTTAACCACCGCGATCAACGTGTTTCTTCGGCAATCGATTCGAGCGGGCGGTTTTCCGTTTGCCTGGGAAGATGAGCGTCAACCAAATGCGGAAACACTCGCCGCCCTGCGTGAAGCCGAGCGTCTCGCGAGCGAAGCGACCGTGACACGCTATGGCGACGTCGAAGCGGCCCTCAAAGCACTCAAGGCCTAAGGCTGTGACCACTCCGTCAGTTGTTGCATTTTATGCAACAACTCAATAGACACATTGTATACGAACAGAAATTCGTGTGATAACCCCCGCTCTAAATCGCTTTTCACGCCAAACTCTCCGATTTTTAATCGTCTTCATTGATGAGGCGTCCTTTGAAAAAGCGTTCCATCACGTCATGAGTGATAACGCCGTTGATTGGCGTCTCCTTCCATGGAGCTTCTTCACGGGTCATGTTTCGAAGTTTCCACGCCGAAAACTGCCCGTAAACATCGTAAACCTCATCCAAAAGTTCTTGGTCTTCTTTCGAAAACTTATCAAGATCCAGCTCAGCTGGCACTGCAATGGAGCCCGTTCCGTATTCCTTGTACTTGTCGTAGAGAGGAATGCACACCGGGCCGTGTTGCCACGCCGTTAGATTCTCGTCAAACAGCGGTTCCTGGTTAATTGCCAGCGAAAAACCTTGAGCGTAGTAGATCAGTTTCTGAAGTTGCAGGTTAGAAATCGTGTCACCAGCCTCTTCATCAAGCTTGAACAAAAGGTAATCGGCGACATCAAAGCAGGTTAGATGTGTCATTGTCCTCTCCTATGAAAGCACCAAAGGACGTTGCCAACGGAGCGAATTTAGATTTTTTCGACAATACCAAGCGGTTTCAGAATCGTATTCGCTAGGACTCTCGATGTGATGCCATGATCGACTCTGGTGTGCTTGTTCCCACATCGCCAACTCGCCTGGTCGCCTTTGCCTCTTCGAACAAGGGGGGCATGGTGTCTGGCGAAGATGTCCAGCCGTTTTCGTCGTAGCCTTTCATCGTTAGGAGAAATTGTCTACCAGAGTCATCTTCAGGCGAATGGTTTGGTGGATGTCTGTGGTATCAAAGGCCTCCTCCATCGCCATGTCACAACATTCTCCAATTTTTCGCTGAAGCTCGTCATAGGTAGCCCCTTCGGTGACGATTCCGAAATTAGGCAGAAAGTCTTCGCATTCAGCAACGAGAACCTTGCATTCGTCGTCATACATGACGCTTACGTTGATTGTCAGCGGAAGGCCCAGCTTCGCGGCGATCTTCCAACCAGGAAATCCCACACGATACGCAAACATGTTTGTCTCTCCCCATCACACGGGCAGCAGTACCCGCGGTTCTTGTTTGTTTCCACATTTGTGTGGCAGGCTTGGGTTCGCCCCACCCGCTAAGCCTCTTTATGAAAAAGGACTCGCTCGGTCAGGGAGGAGTCCTTTTCATTCCTACGGGCTTAGTCGCCGTACATCTTTTGCTTTAATTCACGACGCTGTTGCGCTTCTAAGCAGAGCGTGGCGGTCGGACGCGCTAAGAGACGTGCTACCCCAATCGGTTCGCCCGTTTCTTCGCACCAGCCGTAATCGCCATCGTCGATACGCTTGATGGCCGCCTTCACTTTCATCAAGAGTTTGCGTTCGCGGTCACGGGTGCGCAATTCAAACGCATGCTCTTCTTCGATCGTGGCACGGTCGGCCGGATCCGGAGCGTAGGTCGTTTCGCGCAAATTGTTCGTGGTCTGGTCAGCGTTGGCACGCAGTTCCTGTTCCATCTGTTCGAGACGATGACGGAAAAAAGCAAGCTGACGTTCATCCATGTAGTTTTCTTCAGGCATCTGAAGAAGTTCTTCAACGGTGAGTAATTTCTGCGTCATGGTGGTACTCAGTAAAAAAAGTTTCGCTCCTGCGTTGTCTTTCGTACGGTGGGTCAATGAAACCCGCCTGGTGTGTCGTGTGTGTTGAGTGCGATCCCAATACCCTTACCCTAAGGGTTGAGGGGACTGTGATCGTTTTTTCCTCCCGTAACGCACAAACGTTGAGCGAAGAAACGTGTTCGCCTGAAGCAAACCAGAAAAGAGTTATACAGGAAAACGCCAAAAACTACCAATCAGTAGTTTCCCTCGGTTACAAACCATTTGGTTGGTTGACCGTGAATCCCCCCCTTGCTGGGTGGGATGTGGGGACCGTTACGTCTCCCTCACCCTTCGCCTACGTGCCCCTCTCAATTGCCCCCTTAAAGGGCCCTATGGACGCGTGGCGTGGAGCGGAGATGGCGCCGTGGCCAGCACCCCAACACACGGGGAGTTGGGCTTTCCTAAAATTTTGAGAATGGCGCATTCTATAGAAAATCCTCCCCCAATGCAAGCCCTCTCACGTCCTTCAGAGGTCGTAGGGGATTGTCCTTAGACGACACGACCACCGACACCCACTCCAAAAAACGCCCGAAGGCAATGCCTTCGAGCGTTGAATTGCGCACTTGTAGACGGGGGACTTCGTTGAACGGAGCCCCCTCGCGCCTTCCTAGGGTGAGGTGACGTTCGCTCCTCTTGCTTTGGCCTTAGGCCGCATTGGCGTTTAAGAAATTCAAGGCCGTTTGCACCAAGAGCCCTGCGCCTTTAATTAAGACCGATTCGTCGACCTTGTATTTCCCCGAGTGCTGCGGATAAATGGCATCCACCTCGGGGTTACGTACGCCCAAGAACGCAATGGCGCCCGGGACCTTTTCGGCAAAAAACGCGAAGTCTTCCCCAATCATGGTTTTGCCGTAGCCCGCTTCGAAATCGTCCCCAAAGATCGAACGCGCTGCGTCGCTCGCGTACCCCGTCACGGTCGCGTCGTTAATCATCGGCGGGACTTGTTTCACTAGGGTCATGGTAGCCGTGGCACCAAAGCTCTTGGCGGTTTCTTGGGCGACGCGTTCAATTTGCTGGGGTAATTTCGCACGCAATTCGTGACTCAACGTGCGAATCGTGCCTTCTAAGTAGGCCGTCTCGGCAATCACGTTAAAGCGCGTACCCGCATTAAAGATCCCGACCGTCACGACCGCCGTCTCGGTCGGGGCCGTTTCACGGCTCACAATCGTCTGCAGGTTGTTCACAATGGCACTGCCCACCACGACCGCATCGACACACAAGTGCGGCTGTGCTCCGTGGCCGCCTTTCCCGACCACGTCGATTTTAAAGAGGTCACCCGAGGCCATCCGTGGGCCCACTTCTAAGGAGACTTTGCCCGCGGGGATATCGCTCCAGACGTGCATCGCAAAGCACCCGTCGACCCCCTCCAGTGCGCCCGCCTCAATCATCGCTTTGGCGCCCTTCGCGACTTCTTCGGCGGGTTGGAAAAAGCACTTCACGGTCCCGCGGAGCTGATCCCGCATCTCGTTTAACATCAACGCGGCCGTGAGCAACATCGAAGTGTGACAATCGTGTCCACAGGCGTGCATCACGCCGGGGTTTTCGCTCTTAAAGGGGCAGTCCGTTAATTCCATCACCTCTAAGGCATCCATGTCGCCACGGATCATGAAGGTTTTGCCTGGCAGATCGCCTTGAATCGTGGCGACAATCCCCGTTTCCATCCCCACTTGCTCAAAAGGTATACCCGCTTTGGTGAGTTCTTCTTGAATCCGCGCACTCGTTTGGTACTCTTTACCGCTCGATTCGGGATGTTGGTGAAAGTGACGACGCATTGCGACTTGAAAATCTTCGTACTGATCCATTAAGGCTGCGAGTGTGGCCATGACTGATTCCTTTACTTCTTAACTTTACGATGCGATATCGCGACGTTTTCCCCGTTCGCCCGCGCACAACGCGACGCAGGCGGCCTCGCGTTTCGGGGCGACAAACGCCCCCCCGGACACGCGGCGACAAACGGGGCTTCTTTTTTCTTTGGTTTGGGAGGTATTGGGCTCAACGCGACCCCACGCTGTGACGCCTTAACCGAGGGCGCCCCACCCGAGGGCGCCACCCCAAACCGGTTCTTTAATCTTAGAGAGGCCACGCGCTCAACATCAATATTTCATTATGCTTAAGAGATTTCACTTAGAGGCCCCCATTCTCTTCCCCTCTCCCCCAGCCATCACGACGGGGTTTGCGCTCGCTTTTTGAGATAAATCAAATCCATTAGGAAATTCCGCTCTTTTCGTTCCCCGTATGAGAGGGGTATAGTTACTTTCCACGAAGCGCAGAACTCAGTGTGAGCAACGTGCTTCCTATCCTAGACAGTTTCCGCTTTTGGAGGCGGTTGGGTTTGCCCCGTCACTGGACTCCTCCCAGTCAGGTGGCCAAGCCAACTTCCCTCTTGACATCCACGCCCTCGGGGTGAGGATGTCGCGATGGTGATCATGTCGACCTTAGCTCAGCATCTTCGGCTAAGGGGATCCCATCGTTGCGACGCCCCTCTTGTGAAGACCGGTGTTTCGCTGATTTTCCCTTAAAAACATTTTTCACACGCTTGTGTGTGGTGTGCACAACGCTTCGCACGGGTCGTGGGTTCGGACGGGTCACTCGGTTACGGTTTCCCTTTTGACGCTCCCATCGACGCCGCGACGATTCCTCACGCTGTTGAGCCACGAAACACCATGGGCCACAGAGGGGTTTGATTCGGTTTATTGTCCCCCGTTGGCTCGGTCGTTTCGCTTCCATCGTGAGTGCATCAAGGAACGTTTACGCAGTGCTGCTCGCAAGCGACATAAAACGAAACGAAAGGACAAATGATCATGCAAAAGCGTACTCTCTTTAAAGCCATTCTTGCTACCTCGGCTGCTCTCGTCATTGGTGGCGTCTTAACGGGTTGCGGTGACGATAAAGCCCCCGCGAAGGCGGCTGCCGAAGAAAAAGTGACGGTCGTTAAAGTGGGCGTCGTGGGTGCCTATAACGCCCAGTGGGACGAAGTCAACAAGATTTTGGCCCCGAAGCACATCAAAGTGGAATTGGTGAAGTTTTCGGACTACGCCACGCCCAACCGTGCGTTAAATGACGGTGAAATCGATTTGAACGCTTTCCAGCACAAGGCCTTCTTAGCGAACGACATTAAGCAGAAGCACTACGAAATTGAAGCCATTGGCGACACGATCATTGCGCCCTTGGCGATTTATAACAACAAGACAAAGATCAAGAGTCTGAAGGACTTAAAGCAAGGCGACACGATCGCCATTCCGAGTGACTTAACGAACGGGGGTCGTGCGTTAAAGCTCTTGGAAGCCGCGGGTCTGATTAAAGTGAATCCGGAAAAGGGCTTTATCCCGAATAAGACCGACATTACCGAGAACCCCTTAGGGCTCAAGATCCTGGAAGCCGAATCGGGTGTGTTAGCCAACGTTCTGCCGGACGTGGCCGCCGCGCTCATCAATGGGGGCAATGCCTTTACCGCGAAACTCGATCCCACGAAGGATGCGATCTTTGTGGAAAACACGGACCCGAACGTCAACAAGGCCGTGGCTAACTTGGTGAACGTGATCGTGGCCCGCAAGAAGGATAAAGACAATCCCACCTACAAGGCCGTGGTCGATGCCTACCACACCAAGGAAGTCGCCAACGTGATCTACACGGTTTATAACGGCGCTTACCAGTGCGCTTGGGAAGGCGCTCCGAAGGCTCCGACGAAGTAATCCCCTCGCGAGGGGCATGCTGCCCCTCCCTCTCGCGTGACGGTTAACGGTCGATAAAGCGCCCATAGCCCCTTCGATGTCTTGGGCGCTCGACCTGCGTGTTTTTCGCTCGTGTTGGTGTTTCACTTCGTGTGGATGCGAGGGGCCATTTGGTCACAGGGACGACACACAACGGTGCTTGCCCTGTGATGTTCACCGTAGGGTGAACCCAACACGAGGCGAAATTGTGGGTGGGAAGGCTCCGAGAAGCCAAGGCCCACCACCGCACGCCGCGCTTTCCGTCCTCCCCGACGCGATGCCATGCCGTTGAGGCCCCTCAACAAGGCAACCACTTGGCAACGCGTGAGGACAACCGTGCGCGAGCACGCGTAGCGACCTTTACGTCTCAGACGTGTCGCTTTCGGATCCACTTTCTTTTCGTTAAGGATACACCATGACGACCCCCACAACCCTCAGCCCGTCCACCACGACACCATCCCGTGAGGCGCTCTACGCCCAGATTGAGGCGGCCGTGGCCGAACACTATGCCCCCTATCGCGAGGCTGCCCAAGCCATTCATGCGCACCCCGAAACGAGTAACCATGAAGTCTTTGCCTGCGACACCTTGACCCGCGCGTTAGCCGCGAACGGCTTTACGATCACGGTCGACGTGGCCGGTCACCCGACGGGCTTTACCGCGACCTACGCGTCCGGTAAACCCGGTCCCGTTTTGGTCTTTTTGGCCGAATACGATGCCCTGGCGGGTTTAGGGCACGGCTGTGGGCACAATCTCTTTGGTGCTACAAGTTCCTTAGCGGCCGTGGCGCTTAAAGCCGTGATCGATCGTGTCGGGGGCGAAGTGCGTGTCTACGGGACGCCCGGCGAAGAAGGGGGTGAAAACGGCAGCGCTAAAGGAAGTTTTGTGCGCGACGGGTATTTTGCCGACTGCGATGCCGCGCTGTGTGTGCACCCCGGCTCGCGCGGGCACCGCTTGTCCGACAAATCCATTGCCTGTGCGCCCGTCACAATTGAATTCTTTGGGAAACCCGCCCATGCCGCGGGGAGTCCCGAAAAAGGGATTAACGCCCTGGACGGCTTGATTTTGACCTATAACGGATTGAACGCGTTGCGCCAGCATGTTACGCCCGACGTACGTATCCACGGGATTATCACCCATGGGGGCACGGCTCCCAACGTGGTGCCGGAATACGCTCGTGCGCTCTTTTATTTGCGGGCAGCCACCGCCCCCACGCTTGAGGCCCTTTATCAACGCGCCTTAGACGTGGTCGCCGGGGCAGCTGCCATGACGGGGGCGCGTGGGGTGATGCAACCCTCGCAAAACCGCGTCGACAATATGGTTGTGACGCCCAGGTTTGATGCGATTTACGCTCGCCATTTGCTGGCAGCGGGTGAAGTACTCAATACCGAACCCCGCACGAGTATGGGGTCGTCCGACGTTGGAAACGTCTCCCAGGTGATCCCCACGATTCAGCCCTCGATTAGTATTACGGACACGTTTGTGACGCCCCACTCGCAAGACTTTTGCGACGCGGCCATTTCGGAAAAAGGGCTCGCCTCGATTGCCTTAGGCGCCAAACTCTTAGCGAAAACGGCCTTGGATTTGATTCTCGAACCCGAGACGCTCGCCGCGATTAAAGCCGAACACCGCGATGCCGTGGCGCACCAAAACGATGGCGTTTAATCCGAGAGGCTCAGGAAACGAACCGTACGATAACCCGACTACGTTAAAAACCTCATTAACCCCCCTCATCGAACGAGGCCCCTCCTCACACGATGTGATATTGACCGGTGAACACGATGATTGAACTCAAACACCTAACCAAAACCTTTGAAACGGACAATGGGCGGCTCACCGCCTTAAAGGACGTTTCGCTTTCGATCGCTCAGGGCGACATTTACGGCATTATCGGCTTTTCCGGTGCCGGCAAAAGTACGCTTGTGCGCTGTATTAACCTCTTGGAGCGCCCCGATACGGGGGAAGTGTGGGTCGACGGGACCGAACTCACCCGCTTAAGCGAAGCGCAATTGCGCGCCGAGCGTCATCGCATTGGAATGATCTTTCAGCACTTTAATTTGATGCCCTCGCGTAGCGTCTCGGAAAACGTCGCGATGGCCTTAAAGCACTCCACGTTGAGTGCAGCGGAAAAAGCGCAAAAGATCGCCTCGCTCTTAACCCTCGTCGGGTTAGCCGATAAGGCGAACGCTTACCCTTCGCAGCTCTCGGGTGGCCAAAAGCAACGTGTCGCCATTGCGCGTGCGTTAGCCAACGACCCGAAGGTGCTTTTGTGTGACGAAGCCACAAGCGCCTTGGACCCACAAACGACCCGCTCGATTTTAAAGTTACTAAAAACCGTTAACGACACGCTGGGGGTCACGATCGTGATCATTACCCACCAGATGTCGGTCGTGAAAAACATCTGCCGCCATGCGGCCGTGATGGAACACGGGGTGGTGATTGAAGAAGGACCCGTGACGGACTTATTCGCTCACCCCAAGGCAGCCGTCACCAAAGGCTTTATCGATACCGCGTCCAACATTGACGACTTACGCGACTACTTAGAGGAAACCCAAGGCAATGGCATTCACCGTGGGCAACCGGTGTATCTACTCACTTACGCGGGCGACGAAACCGGGGAACCCTTAGTGGTGAGTCTTTATCGCGAATTCCAAGTCACCGCCAACATTCTCTTTGGGAATGTGGACTTAATCGACGGCACGGCCATTGGCAAACTCGGGGTCACGTTAAGTGGTGAGGCGGACGCGATCACTAAGGCCCTTGACTACATTAAAGCGCACAACGTCACGGTGGAGGTACTCTAACAATGAACTGGATTTATGCACTCGCTCCTAACTTGGAGCAACTCTGGCCCGAACTCTTAGAAAGCATTCAGCAGACGGCCATCATGGTCTCCATTTCGGGCGTTATCGCCTGGTTTTTAGGGATTGCCACCGGGGTGGTGCTCGTCACGACCCGTCGTGGTGGGATTTTAGAAAACCGCTGGGTCTTTAACGTGATTGACCGCTTAATCGACATTGTGCGCTCGATCCCGTTCATTATTTTGATTGTGCTCTTGATCCCCGTCTCGCGCTTTGTGTTGGGCACGGGCTCGGGGGTTAACGGCTCCTTTGTGGCCCTCATTTGTGGCACGACGCCCTTTTTTGCCCGTCAGGTCGAACAAGTGCTCTCCGAAGTGGACGCTGGGCTCGTGGAAGCGAGTGCTGCCATGGGCTATTCCCCCTTTGAAATCATCAAAGACGTGTACTTACGCGAAAGTATCCCGGGGATTACCCGTGTGACGATGATCACGTTTGTGAGCTTGATGAGCGTCACTGCCATTGCGGGGGCCATTGGGGCGGGGGGTATTGGCGACTTTGCCATTCGCTACGGGTACCAGATGCACTACACCGACATGATTTGGTTGTGCGTGATCATTATTTTGGCCACGATCTCGATTTTCCAATTAATCGGTAACTGGATTATTCGTCGAGCTACGCACTAACGTGCGTCCCTGCGTGTCCTGCTCCTGAACACTCGCCCGACGGTACGACGGGCGAGTACCCTAGTGAAAGCGCCCAGGATGATCCATCCTGAGCGCTTTCACTTTTTGCTTTTCGTCTTTCCCCGCGTGAGTGTCCACCCATTGAGCAAAAACCCCAGAATCGTCGATCCTGGGGTTTGGGGTTCGAGCTGGGCGAACGGTTTTTCGTTGCCTCCTCACAGTGCGAGCGTGAGGTTCCTCGCCCTCAACCGATACTGTACGTTGACGGTTACTTTGACAGGCCTACTTTGAATCCTATATACGCCAAGCAAACGTTGAGGAAAAAGAGAAACGCCATGACGACAATCGCCCAAAACGGCATCGCATCCACGGTATACATCCAATAGAAGCTGAAAGCCACTGAGAAAGCCATCGTGACGATAGCATGACGAGCGGAATTCACTACCCAAAGCTTCAGCTTCAACATGGTTTCGGACGATTCCAACAGATTCTCAGCTTCTCTCTGCGCATCCCGACGCGTCATATAGACAAGAATAGCCGCACCGCCCAACAGAAGTAGCGTGATCCCCATCGTGCTTAGCAGAATTTTCACCGGGATCAAACTACGGTCCATCACGATCAAATATATGCCTGCAAACATATCAAAGAGGGTAAGCAATGCCAAAATAAGTACGACTTTGCCAATGCTTGCAATTGTGGACTTTTGCATAGGTTTCTCCTGCTGGTCAACGCGGTTAAAAAATCAATGAGGTTAATCGGCGGAAAGAGGTGCTCACCACCTCATACCCGGCGCCTGAACGTCGGATGACGAAGCATCGAAGGAGTGGTGTGTGACACCGCAAGGCGAGTGCCGCACTCCTTCGTAGCGCTTTTGAGTCACTATAGCAAAAAACCACACCAAATTCGTGTCTTGCGAAATACGGCATTGGTTCTAGGTCGTTATGAGGAGATGACCGAAAAAGCCTACCACTCAGGGAAGAAACCAACGCAGAGCTGGCGAAGATGATCCTCACCACACCAGCGTTTAGAAGGAGTTGTGTGGAGGGTAGATAGAGGGATGTTTTCGTGGAGGATGTGATGGCACGACCTCACAAAACGCTTGACGTATGAGGCACTTCTTCTAACTTGAAGTCCCGTGCCATTTTCCTCTATACTGAATGTAGTTTCTCTGGAAAGATGTTTCCCCAGCCCAACGGCTCATGCCGTTGCTAAGGCATGGCACTCGTTCTTAATCCTAGGAGACAGGAGATCGGCACCTTTGACAGAACCGGGAGAGTGAGGGTCTGTCGAAGTAGAGGGTAGCGTATCATAACCGAGTTGCTTATCACCCGAACTCCCGAACAAACCCGCGTCAGCGGGTTTTTCGTTGTCTAGACTCGTGCAGGATTGAGTTTCCCATTGCTCACTCTGTTGAGTTCCTCTATACTAAAATTAGTCTCTCTGGAAAACTGTCTCCCCAGCCCAACGGCACACGCCGTTGCTAAGGCATGGCATTCGTGTTTAGTCCTAGGAGATAGGGAAGCGGCCACTGGGACAGTACCGGGAAAGTGAGGGACTGTCTAAGTAGAAGGC
>CAJJMF010000019.1 GCA_905192805.1 uncultured Sutterella sp.
ACGCCCGACCATGACTTCGTTCAACTCATGGTTTACTTGCGTAAAGTCGGTCGGCTTAAACTGAATGCGAACGCCAAATTCGGGTAACGATAACCCCAATTTTGCGGCATCCTCGGCGATCACGGGATAGGCCGTGTCGGGCCCTTTCGGTTGCAACCAAATCGCGGCGTTGTGCTCACGACCAAAGGCGAGTAGTTTCTCCATGTCCGCCTCGCTTGGAGGTTCCAACACACGGAATACCAGTGCCGTATGACCGTCACCGCCCACAGCCACTTCGATCTGAGGCATACGATCCCGAATGGAGAGCGAGGCGACTAATTCACGGAACGGCATCAGCATATCGCATACGTTCTTCGTGAGAATATGGCATTCACGCATATCGGCCACATAGGAAGAGCTCTTCTCGTG
Organism: uncultured Sutterella sp.; assembly: GCA_905192805.1. GTDB lineage: Bacteria > Pseudomonadota > Gammaproteobacteria > Burkholderiales > Burkholderiaceae_F > Sutterella. Next base: position 409 of record CAJJMF010000019.1, read on the forward strand.
GAAGCCCACCAGAACGCCCCCTTTCTTTTCGACATTGCGAACGGTCAGGCGAGCACGGTGACGATAGTGCCAAGTCGGCCCAAAAATGGGGGTTAGCACTTGTTCGGGCTTCACTTTGCCAATGTGCCATAGCGTATCGAGCATTACCCGTTCTTTAAAGGCCACCTGAGCCCGTGGCTCCAAATGTTGCATCGCGCAACCGCCACAGCTTCCTGGCCCATGACCAAAGTGCGAGCACACCGGCTTGACACGCATAACGCTTTCTTTAAACACATCGACGACGCGACCAGTTTGGAATGTGGGTTTGTTGCGGATACGTTCATACCGTACGCACTCCCCAGGCAAAGCCCCTTCAATAAAGGCGATTTTGTCATCATGAAATGCGACGCCACGCCCTTCTTGATCCAAGCGCACAACATCCACGGTAAAGTATTCGGGTTCTTTTTGACGTCTTGCCATGTCAACCTTCCATAAGAAACCAGTGCGGAGGTACCTAGCCCACCGCAGATAAACAGAAACGGGCCCCATTGTCTTAGGACCCGTTTCACTTGTCAAGTGTGTTGAGAGCTTTTAGCGAGGCAAGTACTGCATCGGGTCAACCGGGTGACCTTTTTCACGCACTTCAAAGCGCAATTCCGCATTGCCATTGGCATCGCCCACTTCGGCGATCTTCTGGCCAGCACTGACATGCTTTCCGGTGCTCACCACGATACGGTCGTTGTTACCGTAGGCTGTCACTAACGTGGGCGAGTGCTTCACGATCACCAAGTTACCGTACCCCTTAACAACCCCCACAAAGAGCACATCACCGTCCATCGCCGCGACCACGACGTCGCCCTTAGTGCCACGGATGTCTAACCCTTTGCCGTTGTCTTTAAAGCCCGAGGCGACCTTGCCCTTGACCGGCCAAATCATGCGTCCACCCACCGAGGGCTTCACAGCCTCGCGGGCGGTTTGTGTTTGACGGGCGACTTCCGTCTTGGCCGATTCCACCTTATCGTCCACGTCTTGGCGAGCACTTTGGAGCTTATCTTGAGCCGCACTACTCACGCTGGCGGCCGAACTCTGAGCACGATGGACCGCAATCGGTGTCACCCGTACTTCCGAACCCGCAAAGTCGTTGTTATCAACCCCCGAGCGCACCGATTTCGTCATAGCGAGAACTTGGCCTGGCTGCAACTGGGTGGGGTCGGTAATGTTGTTGAGCTCTTTTAACTGCTCAACCGACATCCCATGACGCATAGCAATCGAATAGAGGGTATCGCCTTGGCGCACGGTATAACTTTCGCCCGAAGCCAATTGGGCGCGACGTGCGGCCTGCGCATCCAAATACGCCTGCTGTGCCGCGGTCGGTTGGTTATAGGTTGATTTGTCTACCACGGTGGCGGGTTGTTTCAAAGACGTAGTCGAACAGCCAGCAATTAACACCACTGACCCAAGCACGGCTAACCAACGTAATGATTTCTGCATGTCGTTATGTTCCTATTGAATACTCACTCTTGAGGGCTTGTGAATGGCTGATCAGCCCAACGTTTCACGGTATCGATTTGACGATGTGCTGTTAAATCTACTTGTAATGGGGTTACCGAAACGTACCCATGGGTTGTGGCCCAAAAGTCTGTTCCTTCCACATCGTCACTCGGGGCTCCCGCCGCGCCTAACCAATACACATCGTTGCCACGGGGACTGGTAATTTTTGTCACCGGTTTGGCAGAGCCACGACGACCTAAACGTGTCGTCACGATGCCTTTGAGTAGCGCATAGGGCATATTGGGAATGTTAACGTTTAATAATAAAGGCTGTGTGTCTTGACGGGAATTTAAATAGCGCTCAATAACATTTTGTGCCACTCTCGCCGCACTGTCGAGTTCTTTCCATCCCCAGTCAAGTTGAGAAAAAGCGAACGAGGGGACGCCAAAGAGATACCCTTCCATGGCAGCCGCTACGGTCCCGGAGTAGAGCGTATCGTCGCCCATGTTATGACCCGCATTGATGCCTGAAACGATTAAGTCCGGTTTATCATCGAGTAGCCCCGTGAGCGCAATATGTACGCAGTCACTCGGAGTACCGGTCACAATGTAGAGATTTTCCCCCTCCATATGATCCACGATCACGGGGGTTTGTAAGGTAATGGAGTTCGACGCCCCCGAATGGTTATGGGCAGGCGCCACGATCGTCACACGACCAAAGCGTGCCATGGCCTTGGCTAATGCCTGAATTCCAGGAGCACGGTATCCGTCGTCGTTGGCAATCAAAATGTGCATAATGCGTTCACTATCCTCAACAAGTTTTGGCTAAAGAATTATTTTAACCAAGCACGTACTGAAACAAAATAGCTAAACCGCGTTTTTTCGCGCCTCTCACTAGGCAATCCTCTCGAATAGCGAACACGTGAGAGGAGCTCATACTTGATGTAAGTCAATAAAAAAGCACTATTTTACGTTTCTTATGTGAGGCTTAAACACTTTAAGGGTTAACCCTTGTATAGTTTGAGTCATGGAGAAACAACGGTGATGTTCACTTAGTTGCGAAGAGGTCTGCAACGAACATCAACGCATTAAATCAAGCTTGGACGGTTTAATGTTGGACTTGTTTCTACTAGCTTTTCTTCTGATGGTGTGCACTAACAGGGTTGCACACCATTTTTTTTGCTCAACACCCGCCGATAAATAAAGCGGACCGTGTCAACACACACGGGTCCGCTTCTTGAAACGTGATCAGGTTAGTTGTTCTATTAAATGAACTGAGACACCACAATACCGCAGATCAAGAGAGGAACGTTGTAAGCCAAGAAGGTTGGCACACAGGTATCCCAAATGTGATTATGCTGACCATCGGCATTCAAACCACTCGTCGGCCCTAAGGTGGAGTCCGAGGCAGGCGAGCCTGCGTCACCTAAAGCCCCAGCAATGGTCATCAACAAAATCGTGGCGGGTATCGAGAATCCCACGGCCGTGCACAACGGGACATAAATCACGGCAAGAATCGGCACCGTACCGAAACTCGTCCCAATCCCCATCGTCACCAAAAGCCCAATCGAGGTAATGATCGTGGCTGCCACAATCTTATTGGACCCAATCAACGGCACCACGCTTTCGACTAAGGTCGTCACGGAATTCGTGCCCTTCAAAATGGCAGCATAACCCCCTGCGATCAACATCACGAAAGCAATCAAGCCCATCATCGAAATCCCGCTGGCAATATGGTCATCGAGCTTATTGAACTGGAAGGCGCCACCGGCAAACATGACGATCAAACCAACTAACGCGGCCAAAGGCAACGATTCAAGCGCAATCTGCACCACCACAGCAACCACAATCGCTAAGAGCGTGATGGCATGCTTAAAGTTGAATTTGACTTCCCCCATCACCGTGTCTTCGGTACCCGGTAAGGCAATATCTTGGTACTTACGCGGACGGGCATAGCACAACAAAATCGCGAGTGCTAAGCCAATAAACATAGCCACACCCGCGATCCAAGCGACTTGTGCCACATCGGCAACGGTCGTTTTCATCCCGTTATCCGTCATGGAGTTCGCCACAATGCCCTGGAAAATTAACCCGAACCCAATGGGGAGCGAGACATAGGGAGCCGTTAAACCAAACCCTAAGGCACACGCCACGGCGCGACGGTCTAACTGCATCTTATTCATCAAGCTCAATAACGGGGGAATCAAGAGCGGAATGAAGGCAATATGTACTGGAATGACGTTTTGCGACAAGCACGCAATGAACGCAATCACAAAGCAGAAAATCTTGGGCTTGGTCCCCATGTGCTGACCAATCCAACGGACCAACATCTGCATGAGGCCAGTTTGCGCAATGGCAACCGCGAACGTGCCCAATAAGATGTAGGAGAGCGCAGTCGTCGCATTGGACGTAAACCCATTGGTGAGCATTTCCATGGACTTCGTCAATCCAAGACCACCCGTGAGACCAGCTGACAGCGCAGCGATGATGAGTGACACGAGCACATTAACACGCGCCAAACACAAAACACAGAGGACAACCACCGACACAATAATCGGGTTAAGTAGTAGTTCCACAGAGCCTCCTGGTTAAAAATTGTTAGTGTATGAGGGGAAAAGGGTACTTTAGCTAAATTATGTTACAGACGTCCTACCCTAGGAAGAGTTTCTTTGAGTATTTCTGGGAATCTATGTTTAGCCTAACTAAATTAAGAGAAATTACTTAGCTCACCTACCGGCTTAAGGCCGATTATTCAAGCGATTCGGTCTATCTAGGCATAAAAAAAAGAGGCAATCGTTAGACTACCTCTTTTCCTGGAATTTATGGTCGGGGCGGCGGGATTCGAACTCGCGACCCCTTGCACCCCATGCAAGTGCGCTACCAGGCTGCGCTACGCCCCGAGAGGAAATGAACTATATAACAATCATCCCCATTACGCAAGAAGAACGGGAAAAAATCCCGTCTTCATGGGATCCTTATTCGTCGTCCTCATCATCGAGGAATTCAGGGGCCCCTTCGCCCAATAAGCGCTCCGTTAAGCGGCGTTGCAACGTCACGGAGGGGCGATAGGTCACCACACGTTTGGCTTCGATCGTCAACGAGTCCCCCGTGATCATGTTACGCCCCGGGCGAGAGCTCTTATCGCGGACAGCAAACTTCCCAACACGCGGGAATTTCACCGTTTCGCCATTTTTCAACTTATCGATCACCACTTCGAAAAAGGTTTCAATAAAGAGTTTAGCCGTCTGGCGATCCATATCGAATTCGTTGCAGAGGGCTTCAATCAAGTCCACGCGGGCATACGTTTTACGCTGGCGCTTGGGTTCGGTGTTGTTTTCTTCCATAGTGTAAATATCGTGCTTTGAAAGTTGAGGGTTCGTTGGGGCTTGGACCGCGAACGGCAGAGCCCCATCGAAACGGAATATATCAGCTACGCAACTGCGCGCCAACGCTGGCTAAAGCATCTAACACTCCCGCTACGGCTTGTTCCGCTTGCTGGTCGGTTAGGGCCTCTTCGCCACGCGAAACGAGTTCGAGCGTAAAGGCCAAACTCTTTTCTCCTTGTTTATCCCCTTCGGTCGGACGATAAAGGTCAAACAACTCTACACGATTCACCGGCGCCGTACGCACATCGCCAAGACGTGCCGTCGTGATGGCATCGAAGAGTTTCTGCACCGGCACATCAGCATTGACGACCACGGCAATGTCACGACGCATGGGCTGGAACTTACTCACCGGTTCGTAGCGAGGTACGAACACGTTGCGAAGTGCATCGACTTCCAATTCAAAGACGATCGGAGCGTGCGCTAAGCCGTAGTTTTGGGCCAAGCGAGGATGCAATTCGCCTAAGAAGCCCACACGGCGTTCGCCAATAAAGATGCTGGCACTGCGTCCCGGATGCAACGCCGGATGTTCTTCACGAACAAAGCGAGGATGCAAGGGAGCAATCAAACGCTCCACATCCCCCTTCACATCGTAGAAGTCCACCTTACGGGCTTTTTCACTCCACTGGGCTTCGTACGCATCACCGTAAGCCAACCCCGCAATGTGCTGCGGCTGGTTGATGCCTTTCACCGACCACGGACCATCGTTGACCGTCGGATCCGGCAAGAACACGCGGCCCAACTCAAACACACGCACATTCTCTGCTTTACGGTTGAGGTTGTACTTGAGAATATCGACTAAACCACCGATCATTTGGGTACGCATCACCGACAATTGGCTCGCGATCGGGTTCAAGAGTTTGATCGGACGATCGTTGCCCGCGAAGTCGTGTTCCCACGCTTCAGGCACAAAGGAGAAATTGATCAACTCTTGGTAGCCCAAACCAGCCAACGTACGACGCAACTCATGATTCGAGCGCATATCTTCACGGGAATTCTTCATCGCGATACGGGCCATCGGCGGACGATCGGGCAGTTTTTCGTAACCATAGAGACGAGCCACTTCTTCGATCAGATCTTCTTCGATTTCAATATCAAAACGGTACGTGGGTGACTCGACCTGGAAGACTTCCCCATTGAAGGTGTACTTGAAGCCTAAGCGCTTAAAGGTGTTTTCCATCGCGTCGACCGGGATATCAATCCCCACCACCTTACGGCAACGTGCAACACGCATCGACACCAACTTCGTCTGCGGTAAGTTCAACACTTGGTCATCCACGGGCCCCACCTTGGTATCCGGTGTACCACAAATATCAAGCACCAGTTGCGTGACGTAGTGCATATGATCCACGTTGCTACCGTAGTCCACCCCGCGTTCAAAGCGGTGTGCCGCATCGGTGGAGAAATTCAAACGACGGCAACGTCCCTGAATCATCACCGGGTGCCAGAACGCCATTTCGATGAACAAATCGGTGGTTTCATCGCCGATCGAACTCGCGTCACCGCCCATAATCCCGGCGAGGCATTCGGGGCGATCCCCATCACAAATCACACCAAAATAGGGATCCAACGCAATCGTTTGACCATTCAGTAGCGTAATCGATTCGCCATCACGAGCCCAACGAACCGTGAGATGATCGTTTTGAATCTTGGCTAAGTCGAAGAAGTGCGACGGACGCCCCAATTCCAACATCACGTAGTTGGAGATATCCACCAAGGCAGAAATCGAACGCATCCCTGCGGCTTCAATACGACGAACCATCCAGTCAGGCGTCTTCGCCTTGGCATTGAGCCCACGGATCACACGACCGGTAAAGCGACCACACAAATCCGGCGCTTCGACCTTCACGGGCAATGTGCATTCGCACGATGACGACACCGCAGGCATTTCCGGTAAAGTCAACGGAGCTCCCGTCGCCGCATGTAAGTCGCGCGCCACCCCAATTAAGGAGAGCGCATCCCCACGATTCGGAGTGAGCTTAATTTCGATACGATGATCGTCCAAATGGGCATACTCGCGAATATTCATCCCGATCGGAGCATCGTCGGGCAGAATCCAAATCCCCGTGTGATCTTCGCTAATCCCTAACTCACGCGCCGAGCAGAGCATCCCGTTGGAGACTTCCCCACGCAGCTTGGACTTCTTAATTTCAAAACCGCCCGGTAACTTGGCACCCACTAAGGCACACGGGACCTTGATCCCTGCACGCACATTCGGCGCACCACAGACGATTTGGAGCACTTCACCAGTGCCAGCATTCACTTCACACACGTGTAAGTGATCCGAATTGGTATGGTCACGGCACGTGAGCACTTCCGCTACGACCACCCCGCTAAACTCGGGGGCCACAGGCGTAACGTCTTCGACTTCCAGCCCCGACATGGTCAACGTTTCAGCGAGCGCTTCAGTGCTCAAATCCGGGTTGACATACTGGCGAAGCCATTCTTCGGTAAACAACATAATCTATTCCTTCTCGAATTGCGTTTAAACGGTGGGATAAACCCAGCGCCATTAGTTGAATTGACGTAAGAAACGTAAATCGCCTTCGAAAAAGAGGCGTAAATCGTCAATCCCGTAACGCAGCATCGTCAAACGCTCCAACCCGGAACCAAACGCAAAACCAATATGCTTTTCAGGATCCAACCCGAAATTACGAACCACATTGGGGTGCACTTCACCGGCGCCCGAAATTTCCAGCCACTTCCCTTTGCGCGGACCACTCGTGAACATCATGTCGACTTCCACACTCGGTTCGGTAAACGGGAAATAACTCGGACGGAAACGCACCACCAAGTCATCGGTTTCAAAGAAGCGACGCAAGAAGTTGCTATAAACACCCTTTAAGTCGGTAAAGCTGACATCGTCCCCAATCCAGAGCCCTTCAACCTGATGGAACATCGGCGAGTGGGTAGCATCCGAGTCCACACGATACGTGCGGCCCGGAGCAATGACTTTAATCGGGGCTTCATGGGTGCGAGCATAGCGCACCTGCATGGGCGAGGTGTGCGGACGTAACGGTAAGGGGCGCCCTTCTTCGTCCTGACGGTCCACGTAGAAGGTATCCTGCATGGAGCGTGCGGGATGGTTAGGCGGATTGTTGAGCGCGGTAAAACTAAACCAATCGCTTTCAATTTCCGGACCATCGGCCACCTCAAAACCAATCGAGCGGAAGATTTCTTCAATACGAATCCACGTGCGCATCACAGGGTGTAACCCCCCTTGGTAGCGCGAACGACCCGGTAACGTCACGTCGATGGCTTCGCTCACTAACTTGGCTTGCAATTGCGCATCAGCGAGTTGCTGACGACGGCCATTCAAGGCCTCTTCGATAGCGACCTTAGCTTGGTTGATTTCTTGACCCCGTGCACGACGTTCTTCGGGCGCTAATTTACCCAACTCTTTCATCAGTAACGTCAACGCACCGGTCTTTCCGAGATAACGTGCTTTCGCGTCTTCGAGCGCAGCCGCCTGGTCTGCCTGAGCAAACGCTTGACGTGCACTTTCTACCAGTTCGGTAAGATCCTGCATAGTTTTATTTCCGAAATCCAATAGTGTTAAACCCCTGACGAATTCAAGACTTCGAAGGCTTTTAACCGGACGAAGCCGCTCCGATGAGAGGCTATAAAAATAATCGATGGTGTTTCCTACCCCTTTACCGAGAAAGGAGCATGAGAAAAGAACCCACGCGCTGGAAACTGTAGGCACTTTGCTCAAATTTCACGCTGTAAATTTTCTATTTTACACCGCTTCAAGAATCTTGTTATGGAAAAACTGAGATATATCAACTACTTAAGACGTTTTTCTTAGCGCGTCGCCCAGAGCGAATTTCAAAATGCCCATAAAAAAAGAGACCCAGTCCCGAAGAACCAGATCTCTTTTCTTTGTCAAATCTTGACGATTAAGCCTTGACCTGAGCGACGAGAGCGGCGAAGCCGTCCTTGTCAAACACAGCCATATCAGCGAGAACCTTACGGTCCAAAGCGATACCGGCCTTGCGCAAACCGTTCATGAAAACGGAGTAGGTCATGCCGTTGGCGCGCGTACCAGCATTGATACGGGCAATCCACAGGCGACGGAACACGCGCTTCTTGTTGCGACGGTCACGGTAGGCGTACTGGCCAGCACGCATAACGGCCTGCTTAGCAACACGATAGACGTTGTTACGACGGAGGCTAAAACCCTTGGAAAGGGCAAAAACTTTCTTATGACGGGCACGAGCCGTCACACCACGCTTAACTCGAGGCATTCTCTATTCTCCTTTGATTAGGCGTAAGGCAACATACGGCGAACATTTGCCATATCCGATTCATGGATATCAACCATGCCGCGGAGCTGACGCTTGTTCTTCGTTGTACGCTTCGTGAGAATATGACGCTTCGTAGCGTGGCCGCGCTTGATCGAGCCACTGGCACGCGGCTTAAAACGCTTAGCCGCAGCGCGTTTGGTTTTCATCTTCGGCATTTGCCGTTACCTCTATTTATATTATGAACCAGGGGCGCTTTCCCTCATGGAAAGACTTTCTCTGCCTAAGGCTCACTTGTTATCCAAACTCGTGCCCCACGCGGTAAAGCGGAGGGCACGAATTTAGGGAAAGTGCGAAGTATAACTGAAAAAAAGAAGCTTGTCTAAAAATTACTTCTTCTTTTTCGGCGCGAGCACCATGACCACTTGGCGACCTTCGAACTTCGGTTGCTGTTCGACCTGGGCCACTTCATCGAGCTCATTACGGATACGATCCATGAGCTCCATGCCAAAATGCTGGTGAGCAAGCTCACGACCACGGAAACGTAACGTCACCTTGGCCTTGTCCCCGTCATTGAGGAAGCGCACCAAACTACGGAGCTTGGTTTGGAAGTCGTTCTCATCCGTCACCGGTCGGAACTTCACTTCTTTCACCTGAATCACCTTCTGCTTGGCCTTAGCTTCTTGAGCTTTCTTCTGTTCTTGGTAGCGGAACTTGCCGTAGTCCATCAAACGACAAACCGGCGGCTGCGCATTCGGCGCTACTTCAACCAGATCCACCTCGGCCTCTTCGGCCATACGCAGGGCTTCACTAATGCGAACAATCCCGATCTGGGCGCCATCGACGCCCGTTAATCGGACCTCAGGAACTCGGATCTCATCATTGATCCGATGCTTGCGATCTTGTGCTATGGCTATACTCCTAAAATAGTTTTAAATAATTAGTGTTCAAAGGGTGCGCGGGTGTCATTTTCGGTACTGACGAGTTTGAGGAAATCATCAAACGGCATCACACCTAGGTCTTTACCGCCACGCACGCGAACGGACACGGTACCTGCTTGTTTTTCCTTATCACCCACCACAAGGATGTACGGAATCTTTTGCAGACTAAGTTCGCGAATTTTATAATTAATTTTTTCACTGCGCAAATCAGAACGGACTCGAATTCGTGCTTCATGCAATTTTTGAGCCACTTCCTGGGCGTAGTCACTCTGAGCATCCGTGATGCTCGCTACCGCAACTTGAATCGGGGCCAACCACGTCGGGAACGCCCCCGCGTAGTGTTCAATTAACATCCCAATCCAGCGTTCCAGAGAGCCTAAAATGGCACGGTGCAACATCACCGGGGTCTTGCGGGTGTTGTCTTCGGCAACGTATTCCGCCCCCAAACGGCCCGGCATCTGGAAGTCAACTTGAATCGTACCACACTGCCACGAGCGACCTAAGCAATCCTTCAAGTGATATTCAATCTTGGGACCGTAGAAAGCACCTTCGCCTTCGAGAATTTCGTATTCAATCCCTAAGGCTTCCAAGCTTTGCATCAACGCGCGTTCAGCCTTATCCCACGTTTCGTCTGCGCCAATACGCATCGCGGGACGGGTGGCCACCTTGTAGGCAATTTCGGTAAAGCCAAACGTTTTATACACTTCACCGACTAAGCGGGTATAGGCTTCGCATTCCGGAAGAATCTGATCTTCAGTACAGAAAATGTGACCGTCGTCCTGCGTAAAGCCACGAACACGCATCATCCCATGCAACGAGCCCGAGGGTTCATTACGGTGACACTGACCAAATTCACCCACACGGAACGGCAAATCACGGTAACTACGCAAATCGCTATTGAAGATCTGGATGTGGCCCGGGCAGTTCATCGGCTTTAAGGCGTAGTAGCGGTTTTCCGATTCCGTCGTGAACATGTTTTCGCGGTACTTCGCCCAGTGACCCGAACGTTCCCACAAAGAACGGTCCAAGAGTTGGGGGGCCTTCACTTCCTGGTACCCATTATCCTGGTAAATACGACGCATGTACTGTTCGACGACCTGCCAAATGGACCAGCCCTTGGCATGCCAGAAAATCATCCCCGGGGCTTCGTCTTGCAAGTGGAAGAGATCCAATTCTTTGCCCAAACGACGATGGTCGCGCAATTCCGCTTCTTCCAACATCTTCAAGTAGGCCGCCTGATCGTCCTTGCTTGCCCAGGCCGTACCGTAGATACGCTGGAGCATTTCGTTATTGGAGTCACCACGCCAGTAAGCACCGGCCACCTTCATGAGCTTATGGACTTTCAACTTGCCCGTGCTCGGTACGTGAGGGCCACGGCACAAGTCAATGAAGTCGCCCTGACGATAGAGCGAAATCACTTCCCCTTCGGGAATCGAGGCAATAATTTCAGCCTTGTAGTGTTCGCCCATGTTCTTAAAGAACGCCACCGCTTCATCGCGCGGCATTTCGCTACGCGTCACGGGCAAATCTTGCTTGACGATTTCGTCCATTTTCGCTTCGATCGCCTTCAAATCGTCAGGCGTGAACGGGCGGCTGTAGGAGAAGTCGTAGTAAAAACCGTTTTCAATCGCCGGCCCAATCGTCACTTGGGCTTCCGGGAAGAGTTCCTTCACCGCCTGAGCCATCAAGTGCGCCGTCGAATGGCGAAGCAATTCCAAACCTTCAGGATCTTTGCCCGTGATGATGCTGACCTTGGCATCATGATCGATCACGAACGACAGGTCCACCTCACGGTCATCCACACGCCCCGCTAAAGCCGCTTTAGCCAACCCAGCGCCAATATCCTGTGCAACTTGCGCAACGCTCACTGGGCCTTCAAACGTGCGTTTTGACCCATCCGGTAAGGTAACTTCAACCATATTAAAACCTCAGTTGATAATGAAAAAAATGTCGCATAAAAAAAAGCGCGGACATGAGCCGCGCTTTTTTGTCTTGGGATACTGTGACAATAATCCGCCCACGCCCTCTGCCGTTAAAGAGAGGGTGTTGTTGTTCGGACCGCTTCATGAGCACACATCATCAACATTCCCTATAAATTCTGGTAGGCACAATTGGACTCGAACCAACGACCCCCACCATGTCAAGGTGATGCTCTAACCAACTGAGCTATGTGCCTGTCAAGGATTTTATTATTGCACAAACCAGAAAGACTTTGCAAACCGTCCTCACCGTGTGCCTGAGCGCTCCTTGTACGCCCATTGCATCTACTCGTTAGGCTATGCCCGACGAGTAAAGAATTCTGGTAGGCACAATTGGACTCGAACCAACGACCCCCACCATGTCAAGGTGATGCTCTAACCAACTGAGCTATGTGCCTAAAGAGAAAACGTATTATGCCTATATTTTTTAAAAAGTCAAGAGGGAAGCAGAAAAAAATTTCCCCTTCCCTCACTCAGCCCCTTACACGAAAGTTTCCTGACGCCGCATTGAGCGGGGGTTGTCCGTTACCCCATTAGACGCGTCGTGCGTTCAAAACCCCAGGTAACTCGCGAATAGCAGATAAGGAGGTTTGGAGCGCTTCGACCGAATTAATTTCAATCGTAAAGCGCATGCGCATGTCACCCTTAGAGCGCTGCGAACTCATGCCGATCACGTGCTGCTTTTGGCGCACGAAAATTTCGGAGACGTCTTTCAAGAGTCCGGGGCGCTCCTGCGTGACAATGAGCACATCCACGGGATAAACGCTATCGCTACGCTGGTTACCCCAACTCACTTCGATTAAGCGTTCATGGTCTTGCTCAGACATATTGCGAACATTAGGGCAGTCCGTACGATGAATCGTCACGCCATGACCGCGGGTGACGTACCCAATAATGTCGTCAGGCGGCACCGGATGGCAACAACGCGCCAACTGGGTGAGTAAGGAGTCCACGCCAACCACCAGCACGTCACTTTTATCTTTGGCGTGCCGCGCTTCCTTCACTTCGACCACCTCGGGTTCAGGCTGAGGCGGTTTAGGCGGTTGAACCGCGAGCGCAAGCGCTTGCGCCGAAATTTCTTCCTTGGCATAGGCGAGCGACAGTTCGTCAACACCGTCATAGCCCAAACGCTTCGCTAAATCCTCGAGTTTGATCGCTGTCTTACCTAAGCGTGCCAATTCTTTGTCGAGCTTATCGCGCCCTTCTTGGGTCATTTGCTGGGCTTGCTGGGCATTGAACCACTGACGCACTTTGTTGCGCGTTCGCTGACTCACCGCGTACCCCAATTCCGCCGTTAACCAGTCGCGTGACGGTTGCCCCGTCTTCCCGGCGATGATTTCGACGGTTTGCCCGGTCTTGAGAGGCGTATTCAAGGGCACCATCACCCCGTCGACTTTGGCGCCACGGGTACGGTGTCCCAACTCGGTATGAATCAGATACGCAAAGTCCACGGGTGTCGATCCCACGGGTAGCTCTAACACACGCCCCTGCGGGGTCAACACATACACGTGATCATCGTCGATACTCTGGAGCCCTGCGCCCTCCTCGCCCTCACCCTCGGTTTGGGCGTTTTTGCGCATATCACTTCCCCAAGCCAAGAGCTGGCGTAACCAAGCAACGCGTTGCTCTTCGGCGCTCGTTGCCCCGTTGGAGTTGCCCGCTTCTTTGTAGCGCCAGTGTGCTGCCACCCCCAGCTCAGCAAACTCATGCATCGCGCGCGTACGAATCTGGACTTCAATGGGGCGGCCCTGCGAGTCCGTGATCACGGTGTGCAAGGACTGATAGCCATTGGGTTTGGGCTTCGCGATGTAGTCGTCATACTCTTTACTGAGAACCGGGAAACTTTCCTGCACGATACTGAGCACCTGATAGCACTCGGGTACCTCCGAAACGATGATACGCATCGCACGTACGTCAAAGAGCTGGTCAAAACGCAGGTTTTTGCGTTGCATCTTTTTCCAAATGGAATAGATGTGCTTAGGACGACCGCTGATTTCGGCTTCAATATGGTTGGCCTTGAGGAGTTCACGTACCTTTGCCACCGCCACCTGCATAAATCTCAGTCGATCTTCACGACTTTCATCGAGCTGACGAGCGATTTCGTGGTATTCCTCGGGGTGGGTCAACCGTAGGGAGAGGTCTTCCAACTCCCACTTCATTTGCCAAATCCCGAGGCGATTTGCCAACGGCGCATAGACGGCAAGCGTATTTTCCCCAAACTTTTTCGCAATCTCCGGGTCACCCTTTAAGAGAAAGCGTAGCGTCTGTAAACGACTGGCTAACTTCAAAAGCACCACACGTAAGTCATTACACATGGCGATGAGCATTTTGCGGACCGCTTCCGCTTGCTCTTGTGCATTGCCACGAACCCCGAGTTCGTTTTTCGTCAATTGCTGAAGTTTGTTAATACGGGCGAGTTCCTGCACCAAACTATTCACCGCAGGACTAAAACTCTTTTCGATCCACTCACCGGAATTTTGTTGGATCACCGCCGGTACGTAAAAGAGGTAGGCCGCTGCCAATAATTCTGGCTCTGGACGAACCTCTTTAAGAATTTCCACCATTGCATCAGCATGATCCAGAGCCCGTTCACCGGACATGAGCACATCCTCTTTATAGAGTGGCTCAACCAGACGTCTGGCCAGACTGGCGTCTACGGTTGTTTCCATGCTACCTCCTCAATCGTTTTTTCTTTCTTCTGGGTGTGTTCCTCAAGGTGCACGGTAGAGTTTAATTTTGAGGCCCGAAGAAGTGCATTGGGTGTCAACCTACATGTATGACATTCTAACAAGGCTATTGACAGTCTGTATTCATTCATCGCGCCAAGAAATGCCGAGAAAGTGTTCACAGGTGTATCCACCGAGCGCTCCGCCTTAAGGGAGCGCTCGGTGCGATAGTCTGACGTCATCAGAACGTCAGATACACGTTTGCCCCGACTTCGTGACTCGTCTTTCGGGCCTCATTGTAGTGAACCCCAGCACTTAACCCAAAGTGCCCATAAGGAAAGACAAATTCGACGCCAGTGCGTAACGCAGCGTCCCATCCTGGGAGGGTCGCCGCACTCACCTCGCCCTGGGCACGATCACGCTGAGCGGTGAGCGTGAGCGTACGATCTCCGACCCACCCTGTCACATCCAAGGCGCTTCGCCATTGAGCCGCCCACGTTTGTTTCGCGTCACTCACGTATTGCCAGCGCTTCGTAAAGCCCAGTCCTAGGTCAATACGGCCTAAGTTCGCCGCCTTCGCCTCGACGTCCCACAAGGCAATCCCATCAAACTTCACGGCATAGCGGTTTGTGTCGTAATACACATAGGAAGCGCCCAAACGGGCCCAGATCGTATCCAAAAAGCCCGTTTGCTCCCAACGGTAAAGACGCGAGAGTCCGAGCTGATAGCCTCGATGAGTGATCGAATCGGCATCCATCTTGATCCCAAAGTCATCACGCGTCACTTGATCATCGGCTTGGGCCCAGCCGGCGTTTAAGAGCCACCAGCCCGAGGCGTTCGCCTCGTCACGACGCGCCCAATACCCTTCGAGCGTCACCATTTCGGAGTCCCCTGAGATCTCCGAATCGGTGGACGTAGCGGCGCTATACACATCGCTCTTACGGTAATGGAAATGCACCCCATAGCGTGTGAGGCCAGACGTGAGACCATCGTCCCAATATAGGCCTATCCCCTCCGTACGGCGCGTTACCTCGCTTTTCTCGCTTTGCTGCGTCAAGAGGTTGTAGCGCTCGACCGACTCCGGACTGCGTTGCGAGAGTAATCGAACGCGTAGCGGTATACGCCACGTTTTCTTGCCGCGGGCGCTATCCCCGGCCTCTTCTTGCGACGAGGTGTCACGTGCCGCGTTGGGTTCGGGTTCAGGGATTTCACACGTGCTTCCCCATGCACAGACCCATTCACTTTGCATTAAATCGTTTAGCGAGAGACCCAGCGAGCGCGTCAACGCACTGTGCGTACCTAAAGCCACCGTCGCTAACGTGTTGGACATCACAAAATTCGTATACGCTTCTTCGTTTTGTAAGTCCCCAAAGAGTCGTGCCTCGACACTATAGTCGGCACCGAGCGCAAACTTCGCTAACAACGCACCTGCCACATCGGCCATCGGGCCCTGAAAAACAAAGGGTTGGGCATTCACCACCCAACGATTCCCCTGTTGGGTAATCTCCCCTTTCAAGAGGGTGTTGATTCCATCCCACTCATCCAACTCTTGCCCGTCTGGCCCGAGTGGACGGTAGTGAAAAAGTACGCGCGTATCGTGCTCGCCTTCCACGGTGGCCCCCGTTTCCCAATCCAGAAGCGTGATCGGGGGCAGCGTTGAGGGTTCGGTGCTCGCGTCCGAACGTTCCACCAAAATCACTGACTTGGGTAAAAACCGTACCGTGGCACCGCGTGCCACATGAAGCACAGGGGCACTACGATCGCCAGCTCCCGCCGGGAGCACCAAGATCGCGTTTTCCCCCAGAACGAGTCCCTTACCTTGAGCCTCGGTCTCGCTCATTCCTCCGAGATGAATGGCGGTTTGGTTCGTCACCGTGAGTGGCGTGCGTAAAAGCAAAAACGCCGCATTCAGATTGTCGAGCCCATAAATCGCCCCATTCTGGTCTAACGTATCATTGAAGGGCAGCATGTACTGCTCCCACACCGTCGCATGATCCGCCTCAATCGTGGCGTCTTCCCCTGGGCTCGCATACAGTTTCACCAACGCACCTCCCTTGAGGGTGAGGGATAAACCCGAAAGCGCCTCGGCATTACCCGATATTTCGACCGTGGGAATAAAGCCCATCAACTCGCCCGTTTCCTCGGGGCCAGCGTTGAGTCCCTCAATGACAATCTGCTCACCCGGCCCCGTGAGACGCACGCGCCCCAAGGACTGATTTGTCATCGGATAGTCGGTGTAGTCAATCTCGGGCGAAATCCCAATCGTTAAGCCGTCACCTTGGTGTTGCCCTTCGAGCAAAACGGTGCCCCCATTGAGATCATCGGGAAGGGCATAAAAGGTGAAATCGGCAGCACTGCCGAGTGAGGCGCCAAACCATAGGGGCAAACTCAGTAGCCATGGACGTAGACGGAAAAGCCCAGAGTGGCCCTCGGCAGGGATCAAACGGGAGGAAAAACGTCGCACGCAACGCGGAAATCGAGTCATAAACTCTCCTTTATCAAAATCAACGAGGTCCGCGTCACCTTGTTTGATCGGTCCATATCAGTGAGTCAGTGCAAGAGGGTCAGTCTCACAATTTGGCGTGGTCGGGTTGATGGTGTATTCAGCCAACGGCTGAGGTTGAGAAGAAAAAGGGGGAGACCAAGTCACGATCTCCCCACGGATAATGGTTTTAATTTTTCAGCGAATGGATCGGAGCGGGAATACGTCCCCCCAACTTCACAAAGCCCGTCGCATCACCACCAGGGACACGAATAATGGCAGCTTCGCCTAAGAGGCCACCAAAAACGGCCTTGTCACCCACCCCTTTACCGGGAACGGGGATCACACGCACGGCGGTGGTCTTATTGTTGATCATACCAATGGCGGTTTCGTCCGCAATCATCCCCGAAATCGTCGCAGCGCTCGTGTCACCCGGGATGGCAATCATGTCAAGCCCCACCGAGCAGACCGAGGTCATCGCCTCGAGTTTTTCTAAGGTGAGGGCACCCGTGCGGGCGGCCTCTTCAATGGAACTGTCCTCACTCACGGGGATAAACGCCCCCGATAAGCCACCAACGTGTGACGACGCAAAGACACCGCCCTTTTTCACCGCGTCGTTAAGCATGGCCAAAACGGCCGTCGTCCCTGGGGCACCAATCGAGGAGAGCCCCATCGTCTTGAAAATTTCCCCGACGCTATCGCCCACAGCGGGTGTCGGCGCTAAGGAGAGGTCTGCCACCCCAAAGGGTAAGTTGAGGGCTTGTGCCACATCGTTACCGATGATTTCCCCTACACGCGTGACTTTGTACGCCGTCTGCTTGATCACTTCCGCGACATCGGTGATGGTCAAGTAGTCACCCTTGGCGGCAAAGGCACGGTCGAGTGCCTTTTTCACTACGCCAGGGCCCGAGACGCCCACATTGATGACCACATCGGGTTCACCAATACCCAAATACGCCCCCGCCATAAAGGGAACGTCTTGGGGAATATTGCAGAACACCACGAGTTTGGCGCACCCAATGGCATCACGATCCGCCGTGGCATGGGCCACGTCCAGAATACGTTCGCCCATCAACTTCACGGCATCCATATTGATCCCCGCTTTGGTTGAGCCGACATTGATCGAGGAGCAAATACGATCCGTTGTTGCCAGCGCTTCCGGTAAGGCATCAATCAAGTGCCGTTCACCCGGCGTCATTCCTTTTTCCACCAAGGCGCCAAAGCCCCCAATGAAGTCCACGCCCACGGTCTTCGCGCAATCGTCTAAGAGACGGCACACGGCCACCATCTGGTCTTGCGTGAAGCCCGCACACACCGTCCCAATCGGGCTGATGGAAATGCGTTTATTCACGACGGGCACACCATAGCGCTGCCCCACCATATCGCACGTTTCCACTAAGCGCTCCGCGTGGCGCAAAATCTTAGAGCGAACTTTAAAGGAAAACGTATCAAAATCATGGCTGGCACAATCAAACAGATTGATCCCCATGGTGACGGTGCGAACATCTAAGTGTTCGCTACGCAACATATTGATAGTCGACAGTACTTCGCGATCGGTTAACATGACATCCTCCCTTAGTCGACGCGAACGCGATGAATCGCTTCGAAAATGTGGCTGTGTTGAATATTGAGGTGAAGGCCCATGCTACGTGCACGTTCCGACATCACGGCTTTGAGGCTACGCAAATCGACCCCTTGAGGGATACGTACTTCGAGGACCTGAAGACTTTCGCCCTCGTCGATACGGAAGGCTCGCAACGCCTCAATATTGATACCTTGTTCGGCACAGAGACGGGAGAAGACCGCAATGATATCGTTACGGTCCTTACCCCAAATACTCACGACAAACGGTTCCCCGTCTTTTAAAACTCCCGATAAGGGCTCTTCAAAGTCGCGAATCACCAACGAGAGACGGAACTTCTTGGCATTGAAAGCACTCATCATTTCCGCTTCCAACGTTGCGTTCTCTAACCCCTCGGGTTTATTGACTAAGAAAATACTGGCAAACTGATGACGCAAAATGGATTGCGTCATTTCTTCGACGTTACACCCTAATCGCGTTAAGGTATTGGTCGCCGCAGCAATCACCCCCGGTTGGTCGCAGCCAATGACTGCCACCACAATGCTTTCTTTATCCAGCATGACGTGCTCCTAGATGGATAGCTCAAATAGAGAAGTTTTT
>CAJJMF010000020.1 GCA_905192805.1 uncultured Sutterella sp.
GCGCATACTCTTAGCTTTTTCTCCCGTGTGACGGGCTTCGTCTTGAGCCCGGGCAATCAGCTGATGGCGTTCGACTTCATTGGCTACCTCAAACGCAGCCCACCAACGTCCGACCTCGGGATCCACATGTCCCAATTCGACACGCAACATTAAAAAGTCATAGGCTGCACGATAGCGTGGATGGTTAGCCACCGAGAAGGGCGACTTACCGGTACGTTTTTCCAAACGCCCTTGCATAATCCACACATCGTTCATATCCACCTGAAAACGGCGTTGAATGTTCAGTTGCAAACTCTGCGTCGCCAACACTTCTTCGCTCGCATAGTAGAGCGCTTGCAAATGCTTCATACCCCGCACTTGCTCATTATGGCGCCAACGCTTTAACACCTGAGGCCACAGTAGCGTCGCAAACAAGAAAAAGGGCGAGATCTTTTTTCCAATCGCAATGCGTTCATCCGTGCGCTTGAGCGCCAACATCAGGAAAGCCATACCATCGGGTTCACCCACAATCAGGTCTAACATGGGAAACACCACTTTGGCTAAGCCTTCTTCTTGCAAGCGCTCAAAACACTCCACGGCATGCCCGCAGGTGAGCAACTTCAAAATCTCATCGACCATACGCGCGTTGGGGACGTTATTGAGCAAATGCCCCATTTTCGGAATTGGACGCCCAGTCTTATCATCGATCTTGAAACCCAATTTGGCAGAGATACGGATGGCACGCATCATGCGTACGGGGTCCTCACGATAGCGCACCTCAGGGTCCCCAATGATACGCAAAACACCCGCTTTAATATCTTCGTAGCCGTGATGATAGTCGAGCAACTCTTCGGTCTTGGGATCGTAGTAAAGCGCGTTACAGGTAAAGTCACGACGCGCCGCGTCTTCCCACTGCTCCCCAAACACATTGTCTGAAAGCACGCGACCCGTACTATCTTTTCGCTGCCCAGCCCCTTCCAACGCACGGAATGTGGAGCATTCAATAATCTCATTACCAAAAATCACGTGGACGATTTGGAAGCGTCGCCCAATAATGAGGGCACGACGCTGACAACGCTTCACCTGCTCAGGGGTGGCATCGGTCGCAATATCAAAATCCTTGGGCGTCACTCCTAATAGGAGATCACGCACAGCTCCGCCCACAATATAGGCTTTATAGCCACGACGATGCAAAGCTTCGCACGCCTTGACGGCTTCGGGCGACACTAATCGCGGATCAATGCGATGCTCGGAACGGGTATAAATCCTTGGCTCACGACTAATTTCTCGGCTGCTCGTAAAGGCTTCGCGCACCCGTTCAATAATTCGACTCAACATCGCCTTAGTCCCCCTGAGCAAAGAGCACGCGTTGCGTCCACCCACGGCGCTGGGCCACTTGAGCGAGGCGAGGATCAGGATTCACAGCGACGGGTTCACCCCCTTGCTGTTCTACCCACTCCAGTAACGGTAAGTCATTAATCGAGTCGGTGAACGCTCGCAATTGGTGAGGGCCACTAAAGGAAGCAAGATACGCCTCGAGTAAACGGCGCTTGCCTTCACCATAGGAGTGCGAACCCACTAAGTGTCCTGTGAACTCACCTTGAGCATCCTGTTCTGGCGTCGCCGCGATCAGGGCGTCCATCCCGAAACGCTCGGCAATGGGACCGGTCACAAAACGGTGCGTACCGGAGGCCAATACACAATGCGCTCCTTCACGACGACACTGGGCAACAAGCTCCAAGGCGCTAGGAGTAATGGTGGGCCAGACGTATTGCTCAAGAAATGCCTCACGAAGGGCAAGCAACACGTCATAGGGGACATAGGTCAATAGTGACAGCTGAAACCGAACCGCATCGTCAGCATCAAAGCGACCTTCACGGTAGGCTGTATTGATATCGATCGCCTTTTGCATCAACTCGGGGGCTTTATCGCCCAGTTGACGAATCAAATAACGGGTCCAGGTGTCCCCGCTATCGATCGGTAAAAGGGTGTGATCCAAATCGAAAATAGCAAATTGCATACTTGTTATTCTTTCTGGCAAATCACACTAGCTGAATTGAATACGCTTAAGCGTGTTTGGCTTGAGCCTCTAATTCAGCCACCGCCTCGCGAATAATGGGCAGTGTGACTTTGCGTTTTTTTACTAATCCAATTCTGTCGGCCTCTTCCAGTACACGGGTCAGCGTACGCATATCCCGTGGCAAACTCACTGACATCCAGTGTTGCATTTCGGGGGTCATGTCAAAACCCCGTAATTGGGCTTGTCGTGCGAGTTCAGCAAAACGGGCTTCTTCTGAGAGCGGTTGAATGGCATACGTGAGCCCCCACCCTAGCCGACTTTTCACCACATCGGGTAAATCCAATTGAGCAATGGGGAACTTGCCCCCACAAACCAACCGTGCTCCAGGGGTATTGCGAATGCTATTTTGGAGGGCTAATAACTGCAACGCCCAACCACGATCCAAAGCCTCTACATCATCAACAACATACAAGCTAATCGCTGGATCAAATTGAGGAACAGGAAGCGTTTGCTCGGGAACGAGGCTTCTCAGAAGATGGGTAATCCCAGCGCCTTTGGGGCCGTAGAGATAAACAAACGTAGGGCCTTCGCCCGCTTGGAGATGGCGCAAAATCGTAACCGCCTCTTGATTCGCACCGACGACAAAATTGTCGAGACTCGGGAGTTCTCGGTCTTGGAAATCAAGGAGGAACTGCTCAGCATCATTCAAGGGGGATTCGTTCGTCATCAGTTGCGTTGATTGCGAATAAGCGACACACGTTTGGAAGAATAGAGTTTACTCCAAATGCTTTTTTAAAGGCGTTATTTTTTTTGTGTTTCTTCGTCAAAGTCCGAGTTTTCGCAAGAAATCAAGCGCTAGTTCGCTTATACTTTGCGCAACTTTTCTTCCTCCTCAACTTCCTCGGTGCTCACGCTGAGCCCCTGTGGCTTCGTGTGACTGAGGAAATCCTTCTAGTGGGACAACTCATGAGTCAACTCTCTTATGCGGCAGCTGGTGTCTCGATTGACGCTGGTGACGATCTCGTTGAACGCATCAAACCCCTCGCCAAAAAAACCATGATCCCGGGCGTGCTCGGTTCCATCGGTGGCTTTGGTGCCCTTTTTGAAATTGGCAAAGAATATCGCAATCCCGTCCTCGTGACGGGTACGGACGGCGTCGGTACCAAGTTGATGCTCGCCGTGCAGCTCAACCGCCATGATACGGTTGGCCAAGACTTAGTCGCCATGAGCGTGAATGATATTCTCGTTCAAGGTGCACGTAGTGTTTTCTTCCTCGACTACTACGGTTGCGGCAAGCTCGATGTGGATACGGCGCATCGTGTCGTTGCTGGCATTGCCAAAGGGTGTGAACTCGCGGGTTGCGCCTTAATCGGTGGTGAAACAGCCGAAATGCCAGGAATGTATCCTGAAGGCGAATACGACTTAGCTGGGTTTGCGGTCGGGATTGTCGAAAAAGACGACATCATTGACGGTCAAAGCATCCAAGTGGGCGACGTTGTGTTAGGTCTCGCTTCGAGTGGTCCTCACTCCAATGGTTTTTCCTTGATCCGCAAGGTCGTGGAAGTGGCCGGAGCCGACTGGAATATGCCCTTTGATGGCGCCACGTTAGCCGACCGCGTGATGGAACCGACCCGTATTTACGTCAAGCAAGTGCTTGCCGTGATGAAGGAAGTCAAAATCAAGGGGATGGCCCATATCACTGGGGGTGGCTTAGTGGAAAACATTCCGCGCGTGCTCCCTGAGGGCGTGTGCGCGACATTGGATGGCCAATCCTGGAAGCGTCCGGCGATCTTTGACTGGTTGCAAGAGAAAGGCAACATCGATTCGCATGAAATGCATCGTGTCTTCAATAACGGGATTGGCATGGCGGTCATTGTCTCGCGTGACGATGCTCAGCGCGCCAAGGCCTTGTTTGAAGCCCAAGGCGAAACGGTCTACGAAATTGGTGAAATCACGCCACGCGCTGACGGTGAAGCGGCCTGCGTGGTTCGCTAATCCGCGTACGATCTAACCCCAACTCCCAGCGTTGGCTACGCTGGGAGTTTTTTGTTGTCTCAGCGCATCATGTGCGCCTCAAAGTCCTCACACAATCGCGCTAAAGCGCCAGGTTGGAAGGGATCAATCGTCTGGAGTCCCTCCATGCCTCGCATCCACGTCATCTGACGTTTAGCCAATTGGCGCGTGGCCGCCACGCCCGCTAAAATAAACGCAGCCTCACTCGTAATCGTTCCCATCAAGTACTCAATCGCCTGACGGTAACCCACCGCCCGCATCGCTGGGCTCTGCGGGTCAAAATCGGGACGTTTCATGAGGGTTCGCACCTCGTCCAAAAATCCCTCGCGCAGCATCTGCAAAAAGCGCGCCTCAATACGAGCATGCAATTGGGCTCGGTTTTCTACCAAGAGTCCCATCACCGCAAAGTCGAGCAACGGCTGTTTAACTTGTTCCGCATGAAAGGCAGACAAAACTTTCCCCGTCATGGCATACACTTCGAGGGCACGTGAAATACGCTGTTTGTCATTAGGCGCTAACCGCTGCGCGGTGGATGGATCCAAGGCCATCAATCGGGCATGCATCGCTGGCCAGCCTTTTTCCTCCCCCTCTTTCAACACCGCTTCACGTACCGCTGGGTCCGTGCTGGGCATATCGTTGAGCCCTTCGGCGAGGGCTTTATAGTAGAGCATCGTTCCACCCACAATGAGGGGAATACGCTGCCGGTCACGGATCGCCTTCACCAACGCCAACGTATCCGCGACGAACTCTGCTGCACTATAGGGTTGAGAGATTTCACGAACGTCAATCAGATGGTGCGGACACACGGCACGCTCTTCGGGGGTCGGTTTGGCACTACCGATATCCATTCCTCGGTACACCAGCGCCGAATCCATCGATATGATTTCGACTGGGTAACGCTCGGCCAACGCCAGCGATGCGGCCGACTTCCCCGAGGCCGTTGGCCCTAACAGAATGTAGGCTTGAGCTTGAGACATTCGACCCTCGTATTACTGACCACGCAAGAAGAGCTTATCGAGTTCTTCAATCGAGAGCACACGCCACGTCGGGCGACCGTGGTTACATTGATCGGCTCGCTCCGTACGCTCCATGGCTCGTAAAAGCGCATCCATTTCAGGAATCGTTAATTGTCGATGCGCACGCACAGAGCCGTGGCACGCCATGGTCGACAAAATATGGTTTCGCTTTTCAAGTACTTCCGTGCTATCCCCATAAAGCCGTAAGTCTTCGAGTAGAGCGTGCACCATCTCCGCTATGGAAGCCACCGGTGCATCACTACAGAGCGCTGGGAGGGAACGGATGGCTAGCGCCCGATCTCCCGCCACGCTGATATCAAATCCGTACGCCTGAAAGTCCTCACGGTAGGCCTCAAACGTCGCCAATTCAAGAGGGGTGACTTGAATCACTTGCGGAATCAACGCCCCTTGTTGCGCCACATTCTGCCCTTCCACCTGCTTTTTCAGTCGTTCATAGGTCACGCGCTCGGCTGCCGCATGCATATCGACAATCACCAAACCTTCCGCGCTTTCGGCTAAGACATAGATTCCGCCAATTTGGGCAATCGGACGACCTAAACGACCCAGCGGTAACCCGAGCGTATCCTCCTCCACCGGTTCGCTGGTGATCGGAGCTGGCGTAGGTGCCTCAGCTGCCCCTGTCGGTTCGAGGGTCTGTACCTCAGGGCGACTCACGGGCGCTTCTGAGGGGACGGGAGGCACGGAAGGGGCGCGAGAAAAGCTCGCTATACGATCGTTCACCAACCCTGGCTCGGGAATTTCCCCGCGCGAGGCAGCGAGTGCAGTATCCAGTGACGCCCCAAAAAGACGCATAGCATTGGCCACATTGAGGGTATCCGAACTGTCTCGCGCCGGCGGTGTGGATGTCCCCACAGCGTCCGACACACGCGCACTTGGCTCCGATTTCACGGGAACCATCGTCTCTGGCGAGCGTGCGCCAAAGAGTCCCTCCGTGGGTTGTTGATACGCCGCCACGGGGGTAGTCGACCAAGCGGACGGCTTTTCTTCGTCGTGATACGTCAGCGTGACAGGTTGTGGGGCATTGGCAAAGGAGCCCGCTCCCGACGGGGCCAACACTCCCTTAACAGCTTTGCTCACAAACTGGTGCACACGGCTCGATTCACGGAAACGCACTTCCATTTTGGTAGGGTGTACATTGGCATCGACCGCCGTTGGGTCGAGCGTTAAATAAAGGCAATACATCATATGGCTTTGCCCGTGGAGCACATCTTGATATGCCACTTTCACCGCGTGAGAGAGCACTTTGTCGCGAACAAAGCGACCATTGACGAAAAAGTATTGTGCATCCGGACGCGAGCGAGTCACCGTGGGTAGTCCCACTAAGCCCTGTAAATGCATCCCTCCCATCTCCACGTCAACTTCGCGGTATTGCCCTTGGAATTCCTTGGGAAGCACGGCTTCAATGCGTTCTACTGGGTCAAAGGTACGATCTAACTTCAGAAGCGTTTTTCCATTGGCAATCAACGTGAAGCCCACATCGGGACGCGCTAAAGCAAGACGTTCTAAGTGCTCCAACACATGAGCACTTTCCGTCGCATCACTTTTCATGAATTTGCGTCGAGCGGGCGTTTTATAAAATAGATCCAGTACCTCTACACGCGTTCCAACCACTCCCGCAGCGGGCTGTACTTCCCCATCATGGTATTCCCACGCCGAGTTAGCTTCCGGCGTACGGCTTCGTAGGGTCAAATCCGATACAGCATCAATCGAGGCCAAGGCTTCCCCACGGAACCCTAAACTCGCTACGTGTTCCAAATCCAATAAACTGCGAATTTTGCTCGTCGCGTGGCGTTTAACAGCCAACGCCAACTGTTCTCGGTCAATCCCACAGCCATTGTCGGTCACCACAATCCGTTTGAGCCCACCGCCATCGAGGCGAACTTCAATCTCGTCGGCGCCCGCATCCATGGCATTTTCCACCAACTCCTTAACCACCGAAGCGGGGCGCTCAATCACTTCGCCGGCAGCAATTTGACTAATGAGCTGGCTGGGAAGTTCGGCAATGGGGTTTCGTTGGCTATTGAGTAATCGTTCTATCGTTTGCATAACTCATCACTTGACACACGCCTGGCGTGGTTGAGGGGGGTTTCTGGCAATGCACGCAGCCAAACCAGAACCCGCTGCAGGCCCGCGACGGGGCCATTCATTATCAGTTGCGTTCATTGTGCCCAGAAAACAAAGAAAAATCTAGTCATCTTCTCCTAGGAATCGTTCAACGTTGTATCCCTACAGAACGTAACACTCCTAATCGGTCTGGGACAATTTTAGGGAATAGCGCTCGGACTAAATCCAGTATCATAGAGAGCTATGACCATGGGATCGGTTCGTGGGTGCCGTGAATCGGCCCGATCGTACACCATGAGCCCCCTAAACCACTACGACAAACTCTTGAGACATGGACATGGACTTCACCACTCTCATCGTCAATCTGTTTACTAACGCCGATGCCTTTTTAGTCTCGCTCGCGACCAATTACGGCTTTTGGATTTACTTAGCCATGTTCACCATTTATTTTCTCGAGACAGGCTTTGTGGTGATGTCATTCTTGCCGGGCGACTCGTTACTCTTTGTGGCCGGCACGGTCGCTGCCTCGGGAACCACTTCCCCCTGGGGGTTAATGTTGGCCGTCGCCCTCGGCGCGATCCTTGGCAACACGATTGGCTATCAACAAGGCAAATGGCTCGGTAAGCGTATCTACTCGGGCAATATTCGCTGGATCAATGCCAACAAGCTACGTACAGCCCATGACTTTTACTTGAAGCACGGTGGAAAAACCATTTTGATGGCGCGTTTTGTCCCGATTGTGCGTGCCTTTGCTCCGTTGGTCGCAGGCGCGGCGAAAATGCCACCCCTGCGTTTTGAGCTCTTTAGTGCCTCGGGCGCCATCCTCTGGGCCTTTTCCTTAATTGGCGCAGGGTACTTATTCGGGAATATTCCGTTTATCAAGAATAACCTCTCGTTGATTTTGCTCTTAGGCATGGGGGCTGCGGTCAGTGGTCCTCTCTTGGTGGGGGTCATCTGGAAATACCTCCATCGCGAAAAAACGGACGCCTCATAGCGAGAAAGCCCTGAATTCATCACCAGAACTCAGGGCTTTGCTTTTTCAACGGATTATGACCGCATCCTTGCAATACGGTCCACAAGCTCCAGTGTCACCTCAAGACTCTTGACAAACGAGTTCATGGGCATAAACTCACAGTTGCTGTGGAAATTGTGAGCGCCCGTGAAATAGTTGGGGGTCAAAATACCTTGGGTCGAAATATAGGAGCCGTCCGTGCCACCGCGCATAGCAATTTCTTTGGGCTCCACCCCAACGGATCGATACACCTCAAAGAGCAAATCCAAACCCGCGCGATTTTTCTCGGTAATGGCATCGGCAATGTTCCCGTAGACATCTTCCATGTCAAGCGAAAGCGTCGCTCGCGGATTTTCTTTCGTTAGCCGCTCCACAAGCGACACAATCTTAGCTTTCTTGGCCCGATACCCATCAAGATGATGGTCACGAATCTTCACCCCTACGCGAGCCACCGAAGGACTCGATACGATGCTATGCACCCAAATAAACCCTTCGGTTCCTTCAGTGCATTCGGGGGTTTCATGACGGTCCAACCCGTTGACAAAGTCGCACGCAATCAACGTGGGATTCACCAATACGCCTTTCGCTGACATCGGGTGAGCGGTCACCCCTTTAATGGTGAGCGTGGCACCGCCCGCGTTAAACGTCTGATACACCAGTTCCCCGACTTCACAGGAGTCGATTGTGTAGGCAAAATCCACGGGGAATTTACTGAAATCGATTTTCTTCGCACCCAGTAATCCTATTTCTTCATCCGGCACAAAGGCCACATAAATCGTGCCATGCGGGCGGTTTTCCTTAATCACGAGCTCCAAGGCAGTCATGACGTTGGCGATCGCTGACTTATTATCTGCCCCCAACACCGACGTGCCGTCCGTGACAATCAAATCATCCCCAATATAGCGCTCCACTTCAGGATGCTCAGAAACTCGCAACCAGATGTCTTTCTCGGCATTCAAACAAATATCGCCACCAGCGTACTGATGAATCACGTGAGGATGAATATCGGGAGACAGTCCCGAATCCACTGTATCCATATGTGCACACCACCCTACGGTGGGCACCGTGACCCCTTCAGGTAAGTTCGACAGAAGTTTAGCGGTCACCACCGCATACTCGGAAATCTCCACGGACTCCAGTCCGAGCTCTGTAAGCTCCTTGGCCAATAACTTCGCCATATCCCATTGACCTGGGCTACTGGGTACCGTTTTGGTTTGCGTGGAACTTTGGCTGGTCACAGCCACATAGCGCAAAAATTTCTCAAGGAGTGTGGCTTTCAACGTAGCAGTATCCATAGGGGTGCATTCCTTCAAAAAAGTGGGGTATCGTGTCAAGGATACTCAAACTCGAGAGCTCCGCCTCTCAGGGATTTCCCTCAATCGGTCGTACAAAAAAAGGGAACCCGCAAAGAGCTCCCTTTGATGTGAGAAAAATTCCGTGCTTATCGGCGTTCTTCTAACACCGCGACGGCTGGCAACACTTTCCCTTCCAAGAATTCCAAGAAAGCGCCACCGCCAGTGGAAATATACGAAATGCGATCGGCAATATCAAACGTCGTTACCGCATTGATCGTGTCACCACCACCCGCAATCGAGAACGCACCACGATCTGTCGCTTCCGCGATCGCCTGCGCCATCACACGCGTACCGTTAGCAAACGGGGCCATTTCGAACACGCCCACCGGACCATTCCAAACAATCGTACCCGCTTCTTTGAGGATGTTGCCTAAGAGGGCGGCCGTCTGGGGACCCACGTCCAGAATCATTTCGTCATCACGGACATCATCGACTAAAGCCACACGGTGTTCCGCATCTTCGGCAAACGCCTTGGCCACCACCACGTCCACGGGCATCGGTAACGAAGCGCCTTTTTCTGCCAACACGGCCAATACCTGACGGCATTCATCGACGAGCTCGGGTTCAGCTAAGGACTTGCCAATCGGCTTACCCGCAGCCAACAAGAACGTATTTAAGATGCCACCACCGACGATCAAGCGATCAACCTTCTTGGCTAAGTTCGACAAAATGGTCAACTTGGTCGAGACTTTGGAACCGCCAACAATCGCCACCAACGGGTGCTTCGCTTCTTCGACGGCACGCGTTAAGGCATCGATTTCTCCGGCCATCAACGGACCCGCACAAGCGATCTGTGCATAGCGCGCCACCCCAACGGTGGTCGCTTCGGCACGGTGAGCCGTACCAAAGGCATCGTTCACAAACACATCACAGAGCGCTGCGTACTTCTGGCTCAATGCATCATTGCACTTCTTTTCACCAACGTTGCAGCGGCAATTTTCTAACATCACCACTTCGCCAGGTGCCACATCCACCCCGTCAACCCAGTTGGTCTTCAAGGGCATCGGACGACCCAACAGTTCACTCATACGTGCTGCAATACCGCCTAAGGAATCCTCAGGATTGACCGTACCTTCCGTCGGACGACCCAAATGGCTCACGACCATCACCGCAGCGCCTGCATCAAGCGCCAACTGAATGGCGGGAAGACTGGCCACCAATCGGGCTTCGTTGGTCACACGCCCAGCTTCGTCACGTGGCGCATTTAAGTCGCTACGAATCAATACGCGTTTACCTTTGAGCGCGCCCGATTTCGCTAAATTTTCTAAGGTTTGCACTTGCATGTTCTCTATCCTCATTGACATGAAACCACGCTTTTCTGCATTTAGGAAAGCGTGGTCTCACAGAGTACTATTCGATCGTCTGTCGATTACTTGGCTGCCATCATGGCGCAGGCGGTATCCAACATACGGCAAGAGAATGCCCATTCGTTGTCATACCACGCCGTGACCTTCACTAAACGCTCACCCGAGAGTTTCGTCAAGGTGGCATCGAAGATCGAACTACGCGGATCATGGTTGAAGTCGCACGACACTAACGGCAGGTCGTTGTAACCCAAAATACCACGTAAGTCGTCGGATTCAGCCGCTTCCTTCATGAGCGCATTGATTTCTTCCGCACTCGTATCACGCTTGGCAACGAAGGTTAAGTCCACGAAGCTCACATTCAAGGTCGGCACGCGCACGGCAAACCCATCGAGCAAACCATTCAATTCCGGCAGCACTAAACCCACAGCCTTCGCTGCACCCGTCTTGGTCGGGATTAAGGAACGAGTCGCTGCGCGAGCACGGCGCATATCCTTGTGGTACAAGTCCGTCAACACCTGGTCGTTCGTATAGGCATGCACGGTCGTCATCAAACCGCGTTCAATCCCAACGGTACGGTGCAAGGCTTTGGCCATCGGAGCCAAGCAGTTCGTCGTGCACGACGCGTTCGAGACCACCAAGTCCGACGCCTTGAGCGTGTCTTGGTTCACACCGTAAACAACGGTCGCATCAGCGGTCTTGCCAGGCGCCGACAAGAGCACCTTCTTGGCCCCCTGTTCGATATGCACAATGCTCTTTTCCTTGGAGTTAAAAGCACCGGTGCATTCCATCACCACATCAACGCCAAAATCACCCCACGGGATTTCCTTCGGGTCACGCGTTGCAAAGACATGAATCTTGTCGCCATCGACATACAACGTATCATCGCCAGCCACTTCCACCTTGCTGTTAAAACGCCCATGGCAGGAGTCATACTGTAAGAGGTGAGCATGAATCGGCAATTCACCCGGCGCGTTAATCGCCACAATTTCGATGTCATGCTGCTTGGCATATTCGTAGTGAGCACGAAGGACGTTTCGGCCGATACGACCAAAACCCGTAATGGCAGCGCGAATAGTCATGTTTTACTTTTCCTCTTAAAGTTATTTCAAAAGTTGTTCCACTTTGGCAATCACGTTTTCGAGCGTGAAACCAAAATGCTTCCAAAGCACCCCCGCGGGAGCACTTTCACCAAAGGTATCGATACCCACAATGGCACCTTTACCCGAGAAGTACTTGTACCAGAGATCGCTCTTGGCAGCCTCAATGGCTACCACCGGCTTGCCTGGAGGCAACACACTCTGGCGGTAAGCGTTATCTTGTTCATCAAAGAGCGTCGTGCAGGGCATGGACACAACACGGGCTTGAATATTGCGAGCCGTCAACTCTTCGCGGGCCTTAACAGCCAATTCCACTTCGGAACCCGTCGCCAAGAGCACCACATCGATTTCGTCGGCTCCTGCCGGCGCTTCTTGCGCAATATAGCCACCACGCGCCATCAAATCCGCATCCACTTCTTCGCGTTCGATGTAAGGCACATTTTGACGTGTAAACACTAAGCAACTCGGACCATGACGACGTTCAATCGCCGCCGCCCAAGCCACGATCGTTTCAACCGTATCGGCCGGACGCCAAACATGCATCCCCGGAATTAACCGTAGGCTCGGCACGTGTTCAATCGACTGGTGCGTTGGGCCGTCTTCACCCAAGCCAATGGAGTCGTGCGTAAAGACATTAATCACACGCTGCTTCATCAAGGCCGACATACGTAAAGCGTTACGCGAATAGTCCGAGAACGTCAAGAAGGTAGCGCCGTAAGGAATGAAACCACCGTGCAAGGCAATGCCATTCATGATGGCGGACATCCCGAATTCACGCACCCCGTAACTAATGTGGCGAGCCAACATATCCCCGGTGTTGAGAGACTTCACGCCGGTCCAGTTCGTCAAGTTCGAACCCGTCAAGTCGGCCGAACCCCCTAAGAGTTCAGGAAGGGCTGGCGCCAGCGCGTTCAACGCTTTCTGACTGGCCTTACGCGTCGCAATGGTTTCCTTGGCTTCGACCGCGGCACACAGTGCGCTCATCACCGTTTCGGACCAATTCGCCGGCAATTCGCCATCAATACGGCGCAACAATTCGGAACTTTCCGCGGGGTAGGCCGCACTGTAGGCATCAAAAAGGGTATTCCAAGCATCTTCGTCGGCTTTACCCGCGTCACGATGATCCCAAGCGTCGTAAATCGCCTGCGGGATTTCAAACGGACCGTAATTCCAACCGAGCGCAGCACGGGTCGCCGCAATTTCTTCGTCGCCTAACGCTTCGCCGTGTACTTTAGCCGTACCTGCGCGGTTCGGAGAACCCTTACCAATCGTCGTCTTAGCAATAATCAACGTGGGTTTGTCTTGCGACTGACGGGCTTGAGCAATGGCTGCATCCACGGCATCAATATTGTGACCATCCACCGGACCAATCACATTCCAGCCATAGGCCTCAAAACGAGCACGGGTATCATCCCCGAACCAGCCCTTCACGTCGCCGTCAATCGAAATCCCGTTGTCGTCATAAATCGCGATCAACTTGTTTAATTTCCAAACACCAGCCAACGAGCAGACTTCGTGGCTAATCCCTTCCATTAAACAGCCGTCGCCTAAGAAGACGTAGGTGTGGTGATCCACAATCGGGAACCCATCACGGTTAAATTCCGCAGCGAGCATTTTCTCAGCCAACGCCATCCCGACACCATTCGCAATCCCTTGCCCTAAGGGACCGGTGGTCGTTTCGACCCCAGGCGTGATATCGACTTCAGGGTGTCCCGGGGTTTTGCTATGTAACTGGCGGAATGCCTTCAAATCGTCAATCGACAAATCGTAGCCGCTCAAATGCAACAATGCATACTGGAGCATTGAGCCGTGGCCGTTAGAAAGAATAAAGCGGTCACGATTCATCCAGTGAGGGTTTAACGGATTGAAGCGAAGGTGACGCGTCCAGAGGGCCGTAGCAATATCAGCCATACCCATAGGCATACCAGGGTGACCCGACTTGGCTTTTTGGACAGCATCCATACTCAAGGCACGAATGGCATTCGCCATCATTTGAGCGGAGACAGAAGAAGTCATAGTGTATTGACCGGGAGAAAGGTGAGGAAAAACGTGGCAGACACTTCGAGCACCGCCCCCGTTGGCTACAACGGTAACACGACGCCTCAGAGCGCTTGCCTTAGATCGGTTGGCCGACCCAAAATTAAAACAACTAGGGATTTTACCGTATTGTTCGTAATTTCTCATCGATTTTCCCGAAGTGATTCACTTTCGTGAATCGGGTAGGCACAAATTCGCCACCCTCCTCTGGGGAGAAGAAAGGAGCGTGAGCGACTGGCCTTTCCATTAAAATAGGCCTAGTTGTTTCCAAGGCCTTGCCTTGGTGTTCACTCTTCATCCACACGGCGTTGAGCTATGGCAAATCCGCGTTTTTATACTCCCGAGACCACCTTAACCCTTGAGCGCGCTCTACAATCCGGAGAGTCGGTACTCTTAACTCCCGAAGCAGCGCACCATGCGGGGCGTGCACTGCGCCTACGTAATGGCGAGGCAGTGACTCTCTTTAATGACTCCGATTCCGAATGGGAAGGCACGATAACGCTCTCACGGGAGGGCGCTGCGGTTCAGTTAACCTCACGGTCCACCCCTCTACGGGAGTCCCCGCTCTCTATCACCCTCCTTCAAGCGTTGGTGTCCCCGGAAAAAATGGATTGGATCCTCGAAAAGGCCGTCGAACTCGGCGTTCGAGAGTTGGTCCTCTTCCCGGCGGAGCGAAGTGTCACGAAACTCACGGCGGATAAGATCGAAAAGCGATTGGCGAAATACCGCACCCAAATCATTTCTGCCTCAGAACAATGTGGGCGTAATCGCCTGATGACGTGTCGCTTTCTGTCCTTTAAAGACGCGCTAATGCTCTCGGCCGATTGTCGGCTCGTATTGGCGCCCAGCGCCGATCCCAGTCCCCTAGTGCTCAGCACCACCCCCACACCCCCCTCTTTTGCCATCATGGTCGGCCCCGAAGGCGGGTTAAGTGACGCCGAACTCTCGAGTGCCTCGGAAGCGGGTTGGCAGGCAAAATTGCTGGGACCCCGTGTGATGCGTACGGAAACCGCGGGGCTTGCTGCCACGGTTTGGCTCAATACGCGTTTTGGGGACTTTATCTAAGCCCAGAAAAAAGTAAGAGCGTTTCTTCTACACCCGAAGAAACGCTCTTTTTAATGGGATCGAGCGAGCAATTAGCCGTTTGTTCCAATCGGAACCCAGCCTTCGTACACCACATTCTCGGCTTCTTTTTCCATGGAGAAGGTCGGTGCTGTGTCTCGGCGTAAGTTCAAAGCCACCGCACTTTCCGTGTCGCCCATCGCCGCAATCGCCAATCGATGACGTTCAGCCAACACCCGAGCACTATACCCATTATCGCTACTCATGTTTGCTGCCCCACTGTACCACTTGAGCGCTTTACGCACGTTACCCGTACGCTGTAAGAGTTCACTCAGGATATCCGTCCCGACGCTCATGTTGGCATAAGGGTCAAACGCCTTCGATTGACCGCCAAATTGCGCAAACTTAGAGCGATGCACACTCGTCATGACCTGCATAAGCCCTTCAGCCCCCGAACTGGAACGTGCCTTGGGGTTATAGCTCGATTCGGTCGCCACAATGGCCAAAATTAAGAGCGGATCGACATTTTTCGCTTCGCCAATTTCTACCGCCATCCGGGTTAAGGACTGAGCTGTTTCGAACGGAATCTTAAACGATGTACTGACGTATTCAGCCACCGAACGCGAAGCGGAGTGTACGCGCTCAATGGTGGTTTCCACAGGTTCGTCGCCACGGTCCGTCGCGTCCGTCATGACGTCTTGAAGCAGACTTGGCATGTTAGAGCGATTGGCCGAGTAGGAAATGGCGTCTACGCCAGAGGCGTTATTGTCTACCGTCAACACATAGTCAGACGGTGTTTGAACACTGACGGGTTCTAAGGTGTCCCAGCTGAGCATCGAGCTCACGGTTAGGGATAAGATGGAGGCGATCGCCGCAGAGCGCAGCCTACCGGGTGGTTGAGAACTATTCATTATATTCAAGGTGCATCTGGACACAAGGTCAGCCACACCAAGCCTCTGGCCTAGTCTGTCAACCCTGAAGAAGACGGGAACCTTACCCGTTTCTTCCGACGTATCGGTCGTCCCTCACGCGTTCCATAAAAACTAACATAGGCGCGATCGTAACAAGGATCAGAAAAAAAAGCAACCTTTTTCCTCTCCACATTTTCTTTGTAACAACAGAGCGAAACCAATTTTACAAGATCATATAGAGATCCCGAAAGATCCCTTATACAGGGGATCACAATACCCGAAAAAACCTAGGGTTAACCCTGATTTTATCTGTTTCCTACTGACTCTAGTGTCCTCACTCTGCCCACAATCGAGGAACTTTTGACTTAAGACGAGAGAGTCGCATTCCGTTCATTGGTAACAAAGCGCTTTGGTACAATGAACTTACCTACAACCGATTTAGGTGGGGTGGAACAGATGAAGAGAAAAAATATCCACAGAGGAGGAATCCTCTCAGCGGGCTACGATCGTGATCGTCGTTGGCTCGATGTTGAATTCGATGGGCATCGCTTGATGCGTGTTGAAGGCATCGGCTATGAAATGGCCGAACGGTTTATGCACTCCGAAATGCCCGCACACTATTGGGAAGAGGAGATCGCTGATAATTTTTCGATTCGTGAAATTTCGAAAAGCGAATCCGAAGAACAAAACGACAAAGCGGCCGCCAGCAAAGATGCGCTCAAGCGTTTGTTTGGTGACGCGTAACGACCGCGGGCCTAGTGAGCTAGTGGAAAAAGAGGCTGGCTAGGCCCAAAAAGATTAAAAATCCGCCCGAGTCGGTGGCAAACGTCAACAACACCGACCCGCCCAACGCTGGGTCGCGTCCAAAATGGCGCAACATCAATGGCACCGCCAACCCGACAACCGCGCCCTGCACGATATTGAGCAACATCGCCAAGAACATCACCGCCCCTAACATCATGCCTTCGGGCGAGTCCCAATAAAGCGCCCACGCACACAAGGCAGCAATCGCCCCCCAGAGCAACCCGTTAATTATCGACACGGCGATTTCTTTTTTAATCAGGTCACGTTGGTTCGAGTCCGTCACTTGACCAATCGCCAAGGAGCGTACAAGTAAGGTTAAGGTCTGATTCCCTGAATTTCCTGCCATCCCCGCCACAATGGGCATGAGGGCTGCCAACGCCACCACGCGCTCAATCGTTCCGTCAAAAGCGGAAATCACGCGGGAGGCAAAAAAGGCGGTACACAAATTCACTCCGAGCCACAGCCAACGGCTCTTGGCCGTCTGCCAAGCACTCGCAAACAAGTCCTGTTCGTCATCCAAACCGACGGCCGCAAACGCATCTTCTTCGCTTTCTTCACGAATCACGTCCACGATTTCATTCACGGTCAAACGTCCCACCAGACGTCCTGACTCGTCAATCACGGCCGCACTCACCAAGTCATAACGTTCGAAGGCCTGCGCCGCATCGCTCACATCATCGAGAGGATTGAGGGTCAGCATGTCTTTTTGCATCACCTCACGAACGAACACCATCGGATCCGTGGTCAAAATTTTCGATAGTGCCAAGGTCCCTTTCAAATGCCCTAGGCGATCGACCACGAATACTTGGTCCGTATGATCGGGAAAACTATCAAAACGACGCAGGTACTTGAGCACCAAATCAATCGTCGTTTCTTCACGAATCGACACCACTTCGAAGTCCATACGTGCCCCAACACTATCCTCAGGATAGCTCATGGCTGCGCGCAACTGGGCCCGCTCTTCGTGCGAGAGGCCCTCTTGGACCTGGGCCATCACATCCG
This sequence comes from uncultured Sutterella sp., assembly GCA_905192805.1. Lineage (GTDB taxonomy): Bacteria > Pseudomonadota > Gammaproteobacteria > Burkholderiales > Burkholderiaceae_F > Sutterella. The sequence goes on from CAJJMF010000020.1 coordinate 17,701, forward strand.
GTGGCAAATCATCGACCAAGTCCGCGATTTCGTCGGTATCCAGCGTTTCCACCGCATCGACCAACTCGTCACGATCCATGGCATCGATCAGGGTTTCACGCACCCCATCGTTCACCTCGACCAGAATTTCCCCATCGGATTCACTCTGGACCAGATTCCAGACGGCCAAACGTTCATCGAGCGGCAACGCTTCGAGCACCCAGGCAATGTCTGCGGGGTGCAACGATTCAATTACTTCGCGTAGCGCCGTGGCGGTTTCTGGGCTAATCGGGAGCGCTTCGTCATCCTTGTCGGCACGCTCCAAATGGGCATCTTTATGATGTTCCTCGTCCTGAGCGAGGAGTTGTTGGATCCATTGCAGGGCACGCGATGCCTCTTCAGAGTCGCGGCTTTGGCTGTCCTCGTGGGCGAGAACGGTTTCCTTGTTATCGAGCTCGTCAGCCATCTTCGACTCCTTAGGGTGGGGGCGTGTTTAGTCCCGATGTTGTGAGGTCACGGGAGACTTCCTGCAAAGGCCCTTTGCCATGAGCATAGGGCCACTTGTCGCTTATTTTAGCCAAACTTTCCTTGCGCTAAGACAGAATTCGTACGAGAAACGCAAAAAAACGTGGCATGCTCGGGAGTGGGGAGCTATGTTAGAATAGCTTGATTTCGCATAACTCTACACTGAGTTCCCCTCAAAGCTCCCAAATAACAGCCTTTATTTAGATCACGTTTCATACAATAAAGTACCTATTTTTTCCATCCAAATGACGCTTTTTCAACTTCGTCAATCCCTCCTACTGCTCATCACAGCCAGTATTTGGGGTGCCACCTTTATCGCCCAATCCCTAGGAATGGACAGTGTCGGTCCGTTCACCTTTACCTCTGGTCGTATGACCTTGGGGGTGATGTTTCTGACGCCCTTGGTACTCTGGCTCCGACGCCACTTAGCCACCTCCGATCCGAAAGAATATTTACGCCGTCAAACCGCCCACTATAAAAAACAATGGCTTTTAGGGAGTCTGTGCTGTGGGCTCTGCATTTTTGGTGGGGAAACGTTCCAGCAGTTAGGACTCTTTAACGACACAGAAGTCGGAAAGGCGGGATTTATCACGTCACTCTATATTGTGTTGGTACCGCTTTTAGGGCTCTTTTTAGGGAAACGCCTTAACTGGCTGATCGTGGTGAGTGTCATCCTGTCAGTGATCGGTCTCTGGTACTTATGTGTGCCCGAAGGGGGATTCCATATTCGATTGGGGGATAGTCTTATTGGGATGTGTGCGCTCGTGTTTTCGCTTCACATTTTGGTCATTTCCCACTTCGTGAAAACGGTCAACCCCATTGAGCTCTCCGTAGGGCAATTTGGCGTTGGAGCCGTGTTAGGTCTCATTGCCATGCTCCTATTTGAAAGCCCCACTATTGAGAGCTTCAGTGCTGCACTCCCCGCCATCTTATGGGCAGGAGTCATGAGTAACGGGATTGCCTACACCTTACAGATCGTCGGTCAACAGGGCATGAACGATACGGTCGCTAGCCTCATTATGAGTTTAGAGAGTGTGATTGCCACGTTGTGCGGCTGGTGGATTCTTGACGAGGTGCTCTCGGCCCGCGAACTCTGGGGCTGTGTACTGATGGGAGCGGCCGTCGTTCTCGCCCAATTGCCACCTACCCTCTTTACGCGTAAGAAACCCTCTTAAAT
>CAJJMF010000021.1 GCA_905192805.1 uncultured Sutterella sp.
GGCAGGAGCGCTTGGCGTGGAGTTTTCCGATTCGGGGTTTGAGTGCAGGGTCAAGTTGCCATGCCAGATGGGTTCGTTTGAGCCAATCGGCATCGTATTCGAAGGCGTAGGATTCGGCGCCTTTAAGGCGCTCGATAGAAAGGCGCCCCAGTAAGACTGGCCGATTCGCACTGAAGTCATCCAACACCCAGAACGTTTGGGGGGGATTAGGCATTAGGCTGGTCTCCTAGGCGCACGTTTTTGAGGGAACAGATTCAGGTCTTGTAGCTGTCGCCCCAGCTCATCGTCTTTCGCCACCAGAAGCAGGTCTTCATCGAGGTGATTGAGAGCATGTAATACCGCAGCATACGTCCCCATCGCTACCGACGGATCGCCTTTTTCCACTTTCCAGAGCGTGGCACGACTGATGCCCGCACGCTCCGCCACGAGTTCTGTTGAGAGTCTGCGCCGTAAGCGTGCGAGTTTGATTTGCTCTCCCATCGTCGCGAGAATACTCGACGTGGAACGCGAAAGGTTGGGGGGAGTTTTTTTCATGTTGCTCCCTTATAGTGGGGTGAATAACGTTTAGCTTTATAGATAAAAAATGGTAATTTGTCAATAAAACTAGACATTACGGAACTCAGCCACTCAGGCAAAATCAACCCACTCGCTAAACACTCGAGGCAACAAAAAACTCCGAGTCATCGTGTGGAGACTCGGAGTGCACGAGGCCTGAGGCGTGGTCAGGCTTACTGGAAACGATCGAAGAACTTTTCCTTACGGCGGGCTTTGCCCGTCATGGAGTTGATCGTCATTTTCCAGACAATCGTGTCAGCGCCAAAGGCCTTGTAGTAGTCCTTGATCTGCTCAGGGGTGACCATGGGCAGGTAGTGCTTGCTAATGATGGCCATAACGCGTTGACGTTCATCTTCATCAGTCACTTCATGCAGTTCCCCTGCAGCGACCACGCTCACAAAGTTCACCTTGAACTCTTGCGGGACTTCATCCACGGCGGGTTTCGCATGCAGGATCATACACGCCGAAATCTTCGGATTCTGCTTGAGGTTTTGATAAAAACGACTGTCCGTGCTTTTCACGGTATGGCAGTAAAGCGTTTGGTCTTCGTCAGAATACACTGCACTCAGAGGAATACCGTAAGGCGTACCACTGGCGTCAGCCGTTGAAACAATGGCAAACTGAGCATGTTTTGCTGCAAACCGTGTTTCTTCCGGGCTAAGCTGCCGGTCCTGGCGTCGTAAAGGACGCTCTGTTGATTTCATTTCGGACATTGATCACTCCTTCGTGATAGTCTCATCGTTGATGACTGAATTCTGACTGCCGACCTCGCACTACCACCTTACTTCGCGGGCTTCGGGCAGTAGGTCTTGATCCAGCTGTCGACATGATCATTCCATGCACTGTTTTCGTCAAAGAGCCCCGCCTTACGAGCGGTTTCGATGATTTCAGGCACTTCCTTTTCATAGTCTTTGCACTGTTGTGCAATGGCACCGTGACGGTTCTTCACCCCAACAATGGCTTCGGCTTCTTCCTTGGTCTTAATGCTGGGTGTGACGTACTTCTTCACACCGTGTTTGGTCATGATATCCAAACTGGTGCGACGAGCGCGTTCCGATTTGTAAAGGGCATCGGCAAGACCGTTAAAGGCTTCTTCGGTGTTGTGGAACCACGCCGCACGAATCAAGCTATTTAACTTGAAGTAAGCACTACGAATGTCCGCCAACACGGGGGCCATTTCGGCTTCCGTGGCACCCGCCTTCCAGGCAGCGCCCGCATCTAAGTGCGCCTTGGCGATGTTTTCGATCGCTTCATCACGCAACTTACGCGCCTTGGCCTTACGTTCCCCTAACAACTCCACATAGAACTGTTTGGGTTTATCGTGGCAACGTGCACAGGTGTTTTCAAAGTTTTCGAGCGGATTGCCCACCGTATGGTTGGTGATACCCGTCTTTTGATCCTTGCCCATGTGGCAGTCCGTACAGGCCAAACCGTTCTTACCGTGGATACCCACCGTGAAGAGTTCGAAGTCGGGGTGTTCCACCCAGACGAGCGGCGTCTTCGAGATCGGGTTCACGATGTCCACAAAGGGTTTGCCGTCACTGAAATTCTTCCCGTCGTTATAAAAACGTTCCATCGCGTCGAGCGTGAAACCATACTTCCACGGCGTTGTCGATAAGTCGGCCGTGAGTTCCTTACCGTCCTTATCTTTCCAGGACTGGTGCGTACGGTAGTCTTCGTAGTGGCACTGAGCACAGACTAAACGCTTTTGAACGGTCTTGGAGGATTCCGCAAAGGTGGGTAAGCCCGCCTTTTGAAGTTCCTTGTCGAGCCACTTCGGTGCTACGCGCAACTGGAACGTTTTGGTGTCGTGACAGTTCGAGCAACCAATCGTATTGGCACCTTCCTTGGCGTAATCTTTCCACGTCTTCGAGAGGAGCGCTAATTCGCCATCACGTTCAATAATGGCGGGGGCACCTGAGCTGTGGCACAGTAAGCAACGTGAACCGATTTCGCCCGTGCGAGCACCGGCAGCAAAATCGAGCCACGCGTAGTAGTGACCACGTAAACCGTTCAAGCTCGAACCCGTTGCACTTTCCTTATCGGCTTGCAAAATAGCAAACCCAGGGTGTGTGGCGGTCATGTCTTCGAACTTCGAATCTTTCTTCGAAGCCATCCACATATCGTAGTACGGCCCTAAATTTTTAAAGTTGGCACTGTTGACCTGTTTTAAAACGGGGTCTTGGGTAGGGGTAGCCTTTTCTTCGGCCATAAGGGCTCCATTGAACCCAATGCCTATGATCGCTAACGAGAGCGACAAAGCGATTTTTTGTAATAGCATCCTTGGATCTCCTGTGTGTTGCCGTACCAAAAGGTAAGGCAGCCAAAAAATGCGACTGTGCGCTGGGGCAAAGAGCGACACACGTGTCATAGGGGGACTGACAGCGATCTCATTTTTTTGCGAATCAAAGTATACTGGTACAAAATTTATACAACCCACACAGTTTTAGCCTATTTCACCCCCACACTTGTATCATGCCAACGTCCAAAGAAATCGTGATCACCCTCGCGTTAAACGCGAATCATGGCAAGCCTATGTATTGGCAGTTAGCGGACCATATCCGCCAACGCATTATCCAAGGGCAGGCTTGTGCGGGAGAGCGTTTACCGAGTTTGCGTAAACTCGCGATGCAACTGAATTGTTCCGTGGATACCGTCAAAAAAGCCTACGAAATCCTGACGCAAGAGGGTTTTATTGCGACTCGTCGCGGCGCAGCCTACCAGGTGCAACGTACGGATAGTTTGGTTCCCCCGCAGGTGGGCACGTCCGCGGTGCCGCTGTCGCAGACGAGGGTTGCGATGAATAGTCCCAAGTTCCAAATGGCGGAAAGGACGTTTAGCAACTACCAAGCACTTCACTTAGCGGATAAACCCTTGGCCATATATTCCCCCAATATGGGATCGATCCCCGAGAAGGAATTCTTGCGACTGGCGAGTCACTTGGCACGTACTCAGCGAGCCAACCATTACTACAGCGCACCCGCAGGCTTACCAGCTCTCAGAAAAGCCATTTGTGAGCGATTGCGTCAAATGCGTGGGATTCTTTGTGATCCCGAACAGATCATCATCACCAATGGCACGTTGCAGAGTCTCAACCTCGTTGCTCAGTTGCTCTTTCAACCTAATGAGACGGTCTGTTTGGAAGACCCCACGCTTGACCTCTTTGCCAAGGTGTTTCGTTATAACACCTTGAATGTGGTGGGGGTACCAGTGGATAAGGACGGATTTTCCGTTAAGCTAGCGAAAGAAAAGGCGCCCGAAGCCAAAGGGGTATTGGTTACCCCAGCGAGTCAAACCCCAATGAGTGTGACGATGTCGGAAGAACGTCGTAAAGCGCTGATTGATTGGGCGTTTGAGAATAAAGCGTGGATTATTGAAGATGACACGGATAATCTGTTGTGGGTGTCGGGCTCTCAGGTTCCCCCGATTCGCGCCCTCCCCCGGGCGGAACATTGTGTGATTTACATGGAAAGTTTTTCCTTGCAGTTTTCGCCTGGCATTAAGCTCGCCTATCTGCTGGTCCCTAAGGGACTGGAAAAAGCCTTTATCGGAGCCAAACTCTTAACAGACCGTGGGGCAAGTGAAAGTACGCAAGCCTTGTTGGCTAAATACTTTGATTCCGATGGGGCGTTGAGTTACCTACGCAAACTTCAAAAGCAATTCATTGATCGCTTCCACTTTGCGATGGAGGCGGGCGAGGTGATTCTGGGAGCCTATGGAACCTTTTCCGATACTCGCGTGGGGCCCCATTTGGCGTTTTTATTAAAACCCGACTACCCTGATCACATGGTCACAGAGCGGGTCCGCAAAGAGGGGGTGATTGTCCGAGCGTTAAGTCAATATTGGCGGGATACGTCCCGTGTCAATGGACTTAGTATTGGGTTTGGTACGTTTACGGAGGACGAAATTCGTGGTGCCTTTGAGAAAATTGCCCACGTCTGTGAAACGCTCAAAACCAAGTAAAGGCAAGGAGCACAGGCGACTTGTCTCTGAGGTTGGCTTTGAGAGGCTTGGCACCATCGGATAATCCTGTGTGAGCAAAGTGGTGTTATTCTCGAAGAGAAGTCGATTTTTTCTGTGGGAGGAAGTGATGACCGTGAAAAGTCCCGTTTCACCGCGTGTTCGTGCGCTTGAGCATGAAGTCCACTCCGTCTTGTTGGCGGGTAATAGCTTCATGTACTACAACAATGGCATCGTGCAGTGGCTCCAAGGGTTGATCGCCGCGAGCGAATTAAAGTCGCCCTCAGTGAGTATGGTGACGATTGCCTACGGTGGGCTCGATTGGCATGATATGGCCTCGTACTTGCGACCCAACGCCATTAATTCCTATACGGTTTTAAACGACGGAACCAATCGTTTAGCGTTCCGTGAGGACGATGGCCCCGTCTTTGATGCCGTCGTGATGCAAGACAACTCTCAAGGCCCGATTCACCCAGAGTTGAGCAAAAAATTCCGTGAGTATGCCAAAAAACATGCCGAAACGATTCGCGCAGCGGGCGCTCAACCCCTATTAATGCTCACGTGGGCCTTTACGGGACGCCCCGAGATGACGGAACAGTTGGCGCGTGCCACGATTGAGGTGGCAAACGACAATGGCATTATGGTGGTACCGGTGGGGCTTGCGTTTGCCGAGGCGCTTCGCGGGCGTCCGGACTTGTCGCTCATCATTGCCGACAACCGCCACCCGAGTGTGGCAGGGACGTACTTAGAAGCGTGTGTACTCTATGCGACGCTCCTTAATCGCTCGCCTGTGGGGATCCCGTGGTACGGGTTGGGCGAATTAACGCTCAGTGCGACGGATGCCCGCTATTTGCAAGAGGTGGCCTGGCATACCGTGAATCACTTTTTCATGGACTAACCCAGACTCAGTAAAAAGGCCCAACGCGTGAGCGCTGAGCCTTTTTTATTCGGTGGGGTGATGTCGACTAGGTTAATTGGGCGTTTGGGCGAATCGGAATGATTTTCTGATTCGTGCTCCCACGGAATTCGCCTGGCGTTTTCGTGAGGAGTTTTTCGACAAAGGGGCCATCGACCAATACGTCTACGGCCTTCACTAACGGGGAATCCGCGACGTTTTTATACACACGCCCCGTCCACATCCAAATGTCTTTGGTGTCGCCAAAGCGCTCCCGCACGGCTTCGACCAATTTCAGAAGCTCGGGTTCGTTTTCGGGTTCGAGCGGATCGCCTCCTAAGAGGGAGAGCCCGCGGATAAAGGGTTCGCTCAAAGCGTTTAACACCTGCGCCACGGTCTCTTCCGTGAAGGGTTTTCCGGCGCAAAAGTTCCAACTTTCTTCGTTAAAGCACCCCTTACAGTGAAGGCGGCAGCCCGAGCAAAACAGCGATACACGCACCCCGGGACCGTTGGCGGTATCGCAGGTATTAAGACCAATGTAGTTCATGGTGCTGGGGGAAAAGCATTAAGGGAAGGAAAGCCAAGGGGAGGGGCTCACGGGGAGCCCCCTCACCAAAGACGATTACATACTCACGCGGTTCTTAATTTCGGCCATCTTGCCGTCATTCATACGCGAGGTGCCGTTCACGTTCGAGTAGCCTAAATACCCACACACGCGACTAATCACGGAGAGGTTATCGCTACCGCAGTGCGGGCACTTAAAGAGTACGTTGGTGCTGTGCTGGCCACAGTCGCCACAGTAAGCACTATCAAAGTTCACCCCCTGATAGAACCCTTTACTCATCCCACGACGAATGATGGCCTTCACGGCTTCAAAGTTTTCCGGATTGTCTAAGCGCACATACTGGATGTGACCGCCTTCACAGAGGTGGAAGTCGGTGAATTCACGGTCCTGTTTTTCAAAGGGCGTGATGGCTTCGGTGACATTCACATGGAAAGAATTCGTGAAGTACTCGGGGCTATAGTGCTCCGTATGGTTGAAGACGTTATCGACGCCCGCATCGTGGCAGAAGCGATCGTATTGCTTGGCTTGCGTCGCGCAGAGCGATTCCGCCGGCGTCCCATAAATCGCATAGAGGTAGCCGTCTTCGTTCTTATACTGCGCCAAGACTTCTTGGAGGTGACGCAACACGGACGCGGAGAATTCCCCGCCTTCTTCCACTAAGCGTTTCCCAGACCAGAGGAACGTGGCTTCGTCTAAGGCCGTCACCCCAAAGGAGGCGGTCATGTAGCGGACCATGTCACCCACTTTTTCGTCCGGGTGCTTCGTGCCTTCGTAAAAACCGCCCTGCGTGAAGGCGAGCGGATTGCTCGAGCACTTCTGGTGACGGATGATGTCGTAGCGCTTCTTAAAGAACTGACGAATCACTTCGAGGCGTTCATCGAGCAAGGTCCAGAATGACGTGCGCCAATTTTCTGGGTCACGCAACTGCGCCAAACGCAGAATGATCGGTAAATTCAAACTCACCGCCCCAATGTTGCAGCGGCCCGTCGTAATCGCTTCGCCCCGTTCGTTTTGCCAGAATGATAAGAACGCACGGCAACCCATGGGGGAGGTGATCGCACCGTATTCGCGGAAAATACGCGACACGGAACCCGACTCGGACGAGAGGCTCAAGTAGTCCGGGTACATGCACTGTGCGGACGTACGCACCGCTTCATCCAAGAGTTCGGCACTGAAGGGATCCGAGGCGATCTGTTCTTCGTCGTAGAGGTAGACGAGTTTCGGGAACACCACGGGCTTATGATCCTTACCGTGGCCGTTACGACGCACTTGGAGCATCACGCGCGAAATCTGCGAGAGCCAGAATTTTTCTTCGTCCGTCTGACGATCCGGATACCACTGACCAAAGGTAATCGTGGTGAAGGCAAAGTCGCCACGGCTGCAGGGCACCGTATTTAACTTCAATTCGAGCGACTGGAAGCCTTGTTCGAGTTCACGGATGACGTCTTTACGGGCCCAGAGTTCAGCCTTCTCATCCGTTAAGCCCATTTCATGGTACTTGATCATGGCGGCGTTCTTACTCTTTAACACATAGGGTAAGAGCACCTTATCCAATTCCGGTAGCGTAAAGCCACCAAACTGCTGAGCGGTCGCGACGAGCGTAATGTCGCCAATCACTTGCAGCGCCGAGAGGACGGTCTTGGGTTCCGAGTACTGGACGTTACTCATTTCAAACCCGCCCTTTAAAACGGAGCCAATGTCAAAGAGGCAGCAGTTAATGCAGCCCAAAATCATGTCACGCAAGTCGTGGATATAGATATCCCCGCGTTCAATCAATTCCTTTTCTTTACCCGACAGATAGAACTGCTTGTAGAGGCTCTTCGTGAGGTAGCCCTTAATGAGGGAGCCTTTGGTACTCACGAGCGAACTGTCGTAGTTAGCGTTTTCACGGTCCCCTAAGCGCAACACATCGTCAGCGTCTTGACGCAACTGTTCAAACGTCTTGGCATAGGTGGTTTTGTAGTAACGGTATTCGGCGTAGGCTTCTGCCACGCGCTTGTATTCCAAAAAGGCGAGGACGGCAATCACGAGCTCATGCAATTCGAGGACCGTCACCGACGTCACCCCCTTCAAACGGTTGGTAACCTCATCGACGATTTTGTTGAGTTCCGTTTCGGGGATGGTGATGTCGCAACGATAGGCAGCTTTTTTGACGGCATCAATGATTTTGTAGGGCTTGAAGTCTTCGGTGGATTGATCTTTTTTGAGTACGGTCAGCATATTCGTTTCTTCTTAATTAGTGATATTTATTACAAATTACAACAACAAAGGGGGAAGAAGATCATCATGCCCCGAGGGCGTTGGTTGAGTCAAAACCCAAGGTGCTTTTCTTCTGGGCTCGAAAGTTTAGGAGGTCTCACTCGACTCTGCAAGGGAGGTTTTACTTAGACCATACCCTGTGCGGGGGGTTGACAAGGGGAGGGGAGTTAGGTAGTTATGAGCTAACTCAATGGTAATGATAGAGAATAAATAAAACGCTTTCCTGGGCATAAACGACCAAAAGGCATGTAGCCGTGCCAAAGAAATGTGGTTTTAACGAAGCCAGAGCAGGGGGTTCATGTCAAAAAAAACCGTTTTTTTATTTTTCTATGGCAAGACAGCTTTTCATAGAAATTACTCGGAGAGTGTGAGATAGCAAAAATTATTGATACTACATTTATGGATTCAAAGGATCGCCTACCACAATAGGTTGTGTTTTGGCTCACCGATGACCTAATATCGTTCGATGCTCGATTGAGCCGTTTGGGGCCTTTTGCGGTGCGAGTGAGGTGCTTCTGACGCGCGGAACAATAGCGGAGACAAAAATAAATCATCCACGGCGTGAAAACGTATAATGGCAGTGACAACGAGCGTCTCGTGACAGAACGTTCTCGCTAACGCGAATCCCTCACGGTCTAACGTGGAAGCTCCGTCCCCCTTGAGTCAATAAAGAGATAAGTAGATGCCCACAGCCAAATATCGGGTGAAGTTAGCCGAGTTGCGTTATCACGACTTAATGTTTTTGATCTCGTTATCAGAAACGCAGAGTCTCACCCAAACCGCCTCTGCCGTCGGCATGAGTATGAGTAGTGCGTCGCGCCGTTTAGCCACGTTGCGTGAGCTCTTTCATGATGAACTCTTTGTGCGTAGTGGCACGGAAATGGCGGCAACGCGTCGCATGCGCGACCTTTTGGATCCCATGCGTGAGATGCTCAACAATGCCGCCAACCTCTTTGAGGCCCCCACGCTTGACTTAGAACACATGGATCGTGTCGTGCGCCTTATGGTGCAAGACCACATTTTCCATGGTCCCTTTACGCGTGAAATCCTTCGTAAGTTTTATACGATGGCTCCCAACTCGGTGATGCGCATTGTGCAGGCCGAAAAGCAGATCTTTGATCGCTTGCGCGATAACCAAATTGACATGGCGTTTTATGCGGGTAACGACACACCCGGGGACTTTCATGCGGTGACGCTTTACCGTGGGCGTTTTGGAATCTTTGTTCGACGCGATCATCCCTTGGTGCGTCAGGCACACCACAATCAAATTGATAAACGCCTGTTGCGTGAGTACCGCTCGGTCGAATTGCGACTCCTCGATGGGTTCTTTTCGGATGTGCACGAGGCGGTGCGTGGTCAGTTGGGGCAAACGGTAGGCTTTGAAACGCCCTATACCACGTCGCTGCCGGTGGTTGTGGAAGAAACTAACTTTACGTTTGTGGGCCCGTTGATTACCCTACGTCGCTTTTTGACGACCACGCAAAATCCGGACCAGTTTGCCATTTTGAGTTTTACGGACGATATGGGCTTTTATGCGCCCAAACTCATTTGGCACCATCGCTCCCACTCCGACCCATTCTTACAGTGGGTGCGTAGCGTTATTATCGATACCTGCCGTACCGAAGCCCACGGGCTCGATCGTACTGCGTTGCCCATTCAAGGTTAAACGCTCGCCTTAGGGCGTTCTTCGCTGGTGAGCCAATCGGTGGCCTGAGCTAGGAGTGCTCGGGTCACGTAACGCGTTTGCCCCTGGCGAATCAGGAGTCCCGATTTTTCCCATTGCGTGAGCGTCAGGGACGTCATTGTGCGTGTTGCTCCAATCGTTTGGGCCAATTCGGTCACGGTCAATTGGTAGGGAATAGGAGTAGGGGTAAAGCGCTCGAGCGCTTTGTCCCAGTTAAACGTGAGTCGCTTTTCGTCTTGAAATATCAGCGCGGCGAGAAGTCGCGCCAGACGCACCGCGATCGTGTCGGTCATCGCGGAAAAGAGGCCTTCCATATCGGACTCATGTTCGTGCACAAGCATCTCGGTGTGTGCGTCGTTTAAGGCAACGTCTTGATGGAGCATTTGCAAAAACGTGTGCCGCGAGAGAAGTAACACATCGGTGGGACGCAAGGCCACATCGAGGATATTTACCACGGAGCCCGTGTACGCGTCGACATTGCCCACTAAGCGTCCCGCGGGGACCAGCGTAAAGTAGTGGGGATTGAGTTTGCTGTCACGCATCTGGAAGCCACAGAGGCCATTGACGACCCACGCGACTTCACCTTCCACGCCTCCGTTATAAAGCGACTGCCCAGGCTTAAGATGTAAGGATTGTCCATAACGACGAAAAAGTGCGTAAAACGCATTGGGGGCAGGTTCGTGTACCCACGGAAATTGGATGAACACTTGGCGCATGGGGGCGATTCCTTGAGTCGTGCGGTGGGATTCTTGGTCAGATCAAATTATATCGAAAGAGGGAGGCAAGACGCTGTGCTTACCTCCCTCCTGAGGGTTTTCATGACGGGTCAGTCAGGAAACGGTGTGGCGCGACATGAGATCGCTAAGTCCTTCACTTTGTCAATCGAGCCACCGGCGGCGAGGATCCCCGCTAAGCGACCAAACGTTAACGCACGACCATGGTTCATCCCCGGGCAAATCGTCGGGTAGTCACCGCTACCGAAGTAGTCCCCAGCGGCCGCGCCAGCGACAAAGAGCTTACCAATGGGCTGATTGTTGGCATCCAACACATGTAACGAGGGATCGGTGTGTAAGCCGCCCGACATCGCCAAGAGCGAACTGGACAAACGACCCGCATAGAAGGGCCCTTTGAGAATCGGGGTCATTAATTCGCCGCGCTTGCCGAAGTCCTTATCTTTGCCGGTCTGGCAGAGTTCGTTGTAGTGCTTCACGGTCTTTAAGAATTCCGCCACAGGCACATTCATCTTCTTGGCTAAGTCTTCTAACGTGTCCGCGACGACCACCTTGCCGTCCTTGATGTGCTGCTTTAAGGTCGCTTCTTCGACGTCAAGGTTGAAGCCCGCGCCCCAGGGTTGCCACATCTGACCACAGAAGAGCCCACCGTTTAGTTTCCCATCGACTTGCTTTTTCACTTGCTTCAAACCGTCGGCGTCGTACACGCTCCAAGCAATCCCATGAGGTTGCAACTCTTTGCAGCAGGACTTCGACTGCGTGTTGACGTCTTCGTTCATAAAGCGTTTACCCAACGCGTTCACATGTAAGAACGTGTAGGAGGCAGCGCCCGCTTCCAAGTGCACTGTAGCAGCATGATCTTCTAAGCGTTGCATTGCCCCACCAACCTGCATGGCCATAATATGGCAGTCACCGGTGTTGGTCTTAGCCGGATAGTAAATCTGCGCATCCACGCGCAACGAGAAGGGCGCCCAGCGCTTACGCATTTCTTCGTTCGAGGCGTAGCAACCCGAGGCGATGATGATGCCTTTACGGGCGACGAACTTGGTGTAGTTACCCTTGCGACCCGCAATCAGCGTGTCCACATCGCCGTTGGCGGCCTTCACAAATTGCACGGCGGGCATACGGAAGTAGGTTTTGACACCACGTTTTTCGGCTTCTTTGAGCATGGCAGGAACGAGCACGACGTTACCAATGCCGGTGGAATTCCCGTAGGTGTAGTCAAGCGACACGTCTTTGTTGTAGAAGAAGTGCGTCACAGGAACTTCCGTATAGGTCGGTCCCTTGTAGTAGCCTTCCCAGAGCGTGACCTTCACATCGTTTTTGGCGCACATGTCAATGGCCCAGTCCATGCAGGCCCCGGACTTCTTTGCAAACATCCAAAGGAGGCGTTCGTCCATACGGCCTTGGCCCCAGGCGATCAAACGACGCACCACGTCGGCATAGTCGACTTTCACGCCTAAACTTTCTTGCACTTTGGAACCAAAGGCGGTGATATGCCCACCGCGGGCTCCCCAAGAGCCCGTCTTTTCAATGAGAGCAACTTCGGCGCCTTCTTCGCGCGCTGCATTGGCAGCCGCCACACCCGCTAAGCCCGCCCCAATGACGAGCACGTCGACCGTGACGGTATTCTTGATTTCTGCCTCGGGAATTGGGGTCACGGGTTTTTCCCACGACCAACCCGTGCATTTCGGGGCTTGCCATTTTTCCGGAATGTCCCCTGCGAAGGCGGACGGCGTTGCCGCTACGACCGAGGAAGCACCGGCGACTTTAAAGAATGTACGACGAGAAAGCGATTTAGACATAGAGGTCTCCTAAAAGAATTCGCTTGTGGGCGAAAACAGTCAGCGAGGGATCACGCGTGGTGGGTGTTATTTGCTGGGCATCGTCACGGGATCCATCGTGTGGCACTCCGCACAGCCGTTGACACTCACGCTGTGAGGTTTGTGACACTGCAGGCAGTCATAGGTATCAAAATGCCCTTGATGAGGGTTGAGTTTTTTGCCGTTCACCACGACACTGCCTTTCTCAGGCTTTTCTCCGTGGCAGGTAATGCACACGTCGGGCTTAGCGTTTTGCGCCGAGGGTGTGCCCGGCTCATGACAGGTTTGGCAATTCGGGTGGAAACCCGCAACCCCTTCAGCGTGAAGTGCATTAACCCCGAAAAAAAGGCTAAGTGTGAGGACAGTCATCGTTCGTTTCATGGTGCGAAATCTCGTGAAATCAAGGGTGGATATCGTTTGAACTTGATGAGTATGTTCGCAAAAAAGGGCGAGTCGACCGTGTTAAGCAATTAACGCAATTACGCCCTTTGAAGTAAGCAATAGTCCTCAGATCTCCGTATTTTGGAGGAGGTTAGGGCGATTGGGAGAACGAGGGGGAGGAAGCGTCCGAGAGGAGAGTAGATAGACAAAGCCCGGACCTGTGGGGCGCCCGGGCTTTAGGAAGATGGGGTTTTAGAGGAACGTGTCTGAGAGTTTCTTCAAGCGGTATCCGACGGTTTGCACGGCTATCACTTTTTCCTCAGGCCCTAAGCGCAACGTTTGGCCTAAACGATCGCGGTCAAAGCCGGTGCGCGCCACGCACGACAAATCGAGCGCGGTAGCGGCTAAGTAGAGGGCTTGAATTTTGGCCCCCACGTCAATCGTCATGGCGCGTTCACGCATTTCTTCGATTTTGTGCGCATCAAACCCGCTGGGCTTGACTTTGTCGATCACTTTTTCGCCTAAGCGGCTCACAAAGCTTTCGGTGCGTGCACGGTTGGCAACATACACAATGTGCACGGGAGCGATATTGAGCGTGGGTTGCGCAAAGATGGTCTCACGACGCACGTCGCGTAATTCACAGAAAATGAGCCCATTTTTTTCGGGCACCCAGTGCCAAATGCCATTGGCTTTGAGCACATAGATGTCGATTTCTTGCCAGTCCAAGGCGGACGGGGTGGTGCGTTTGCCGTTATCGTGCGTAATCCCGTCGGCAGCCCACAGTAGGGTGGCCAAATCTTGATCGGTTAAGGGTTCGTCACTAAACGTACGACGCGATTTGCGCTGAGCGAGCGCATCCCCTAAGGTCATGCTGAGGGCGCGTGGTTCGGGCAAGGCTCGGAACACCACATGATCATCTCGGTCTTCAAACCGGGCTTTCAATTCCTCAATGAGGGTTTCCACGCGATCGGTAATATTGTGGAACCATTTATCCCCAATGGCGGCTTTCAATTTTTCTTTCAGTTTGTTCATGCCCTGGACCCCACGGCGTAAATGAAAAGCGTTGGTCCTATTCTAGCCAAAGGCGTGGGTTTCTGAGACAATTTGCACACAATGGTATTGCGTAAACGGTACTGAAACGAACACGGTGACAAGGTTTTGGCCCACAAGGAGGGCAACGCTATGGCTAAGCAGATTCAATTGCGTGAAACGGTTCTCGATGATCAAACGGTGGTGTTTTCACTCACCGTGTCACGTGCCCGTGCGCCTGCGATGCGACGCTATTTGGAAGGGCTATTGGGACTCTTGACGATCGAAGAGCCCGGTTGGGAGGGGCAAATTCAAGCCCGCGAAGAGTTACCTTCACAAGCCCTAAAGCGGCTTCGTCTCTCGCGCGGGATGAGCCAGAAAACACTGGCCGAATACTTAGGCGTCTCTCAGGGGCGTATTTCAGACTTTGAGCAAGGGGTGAAATTCATCCCCCTAGAAACGGCCCAACAGTTGGCAACGCTCTTTCAGGTGGGAGCGCACGTTTTTGTTCGTTAAGTCAACAAAAAAGCACGACTCCTGATGAGATGAGTCGTGCTTTTCACGCAACCCTTTCGCACGCAACGTGGCTTATTCAGCCGCTTTTTTCGTCTTCGTTTTGGCGCTACTGCGGGCACGTGGTTTAATCAATACGCTGCCCATCAACGGACCACGCGCACGCGTGGCGGGTTTCTTGCGAGCTTCTTCGTTTAAACGGCGAATCAGATCACGTGCTTCCAAGGATTCGGTCATGGAGGCCAAGGTGTGTTCGTTGAGTTTGTCATAGAACGCACGGTAGGCTTCTTCTTTCACCGCACGGAACTGGCAACCGTTAAACATCGTGCACATGGGACTGTCGCAGTCGAGTAAGGGCTGTCCCCCTTCGAGTTCGCGAACAATATCCCCAATACGATATTCCGAGGGGTCACGAGCGAGTTCTAAACCGCCCGTACGACCACGGTAAGAGACAATCCAACCTTTTGTGTGGAGAAAATGCGCTACCTTGACGATGTGATTACGTGACCAATCGAATTTTTCTGCGAGCTCATTGACCGTCACCAAGGTGGAACGGTTGCGATAGGTCAAGTACATCAATACACGCAGACTAAGGTCAGTAAACCGGGTAAGATGCATGATGGTTTCCTAAATAGGTGAGACTTCGAGAGGTTTGAGGCATATCTCTTTATGAATATTTCACACAAACGGAACGAAATCAGGTAAAGGGTGCCGCGTCAGTAACGTGTCCAGGCTGAAATGTTCTCTTTTAGGTACCACATTAGAGTACATACAACATCCCCATAGCGATCACGTTGAGTGTAGCGTAAAGTACTTTAGAATACAAATATTTCTTTAGAGGTCTCCCATTCGGAGGATAAGGCTCTGAGAAGAGCTTATGAAAGATCATCCACTGCATGTGTGTTTCCGGACCAAAAAGGTCCACACTAGATTCGAAGAAAGCGGAGATCTCAGTCAGGAGTAGCTCTAGCGAATGTAATAAAATATTGCTAAATATAAATGACTGTATATTTACGCACCAGTTAGTCAGACAGGGAAATGGACTAACCTAGGGTTTACCCTTACTATGGAAATCCCGCAAAAACATTGTTCACCGAAATATAGGGATACACCGTTAACAGTCTGTTACAAACTCGCCATCTTGGGGTATACCCTTAGATGCATTTTCTCTATATACTTTCACTTGTGTTAGGAAGTACAGGGTAAACCCCAACACCTAACGCAGGCAGCGTAAGTTTCTCTCCTTACTTACCTGTCTTCGATTCATCGTTTCTCTCTCCTCGCGATGAATCAATTTGTCAAGAGACTAGTCATCTCTTGGCAAACGCCGAGTGAAATACAGCTGGTCACTGTGTCAGGTTGGTCGCCTGAGCGCTCGGTTCTGTCTGACTTTTGGTCTTTGAGTTAGGCAGATATCCTTTATAAGATTCCGGACTGGTCCTCTGGAATCTGCATGGTTGGGAAGCGACTCGCATCATCATGGTGTGAGTCGCTTTTTTATGCGCATTATCGGCGTACTCTCCCGCTGCCCGAGGCCAAGGTCTTGGCTCATCGTCCACCCATTTCTCTCTAAACCGCCTGTTAAAAAAGTAAAACTCCCCAATGGGTTTGTCCATTGAGGAGTCTACGACTGAGCGAACGCGTGAGTCGTCACTACCCTAACATCAGCTTATCGGAGACGCCACCGGCGGCTTCTTCGAAGTAGTGCAATAGGTCGGTTGGCGTGAGGCGCGACTTTTCTTCGCCCGAGACGTCCACAATCGGACGACCGTCATGCATCATGATGAGGCGATTACCAAAGCGCAACGCGTCACGCATATTGTGCGTAATCATGAGCGTGGTGAGGTGTTGCTCGGTCACGATCTTGTTGGTGATTTCGAGCACCTTTTCGGCCGTTTTCGGATCCAAGGCCGCCGTGTGTTCGTCCAGTAACAACAATTCCGGGCGAACCAGCGTCGCCATCAAGAGCGTAATCGCTTGGCGTTGCCCACCCGACAAGAGCCCGACGTGTGCCGTTAAGCGATCTTCCAGCCCCAAACCTAATTGCGCCACGAGCGCACGAAACGCTTCGGTTTCCTCTTTCTTTTCGCTCCAGCGTAATCCTGGCCACTTGCCACGGCGCTTGGCCATCGCCAAGTTTTCAATGATCATCATCCCGCCGGCCGTCCCTTTCATTGGGTCCTGGAAGACGCGACCAATGAATCGGGCGCGTTGGTGCTCGGGCATTTTCGTGACATCATGGCCGGCAATCGAAATGCGCCCCTCGTCGACCGGGAAGACCCCGGCGACACTGTTGAGTAACGTGGATTTGCCTGCGCCATTACTGCCGATGACGGTCACAAAGTCCCCATCGTTTAAGGTTAAATTGACCCCGCGTAACGCCACCTTTTCATTGGCCGTGCCCGCAAAGAAGGTCTTATGTACGTTAACGATCTCTAACATGGTATGGCGTCCTTCTTTAGCGTGATTTCTTTAAACGGTTGACTTTGGACTTTACGAGTGGCAAGGAGAGCGCAATCGCGACCAGCACCGCCGTAAAGAGTTTCAAGTCGTTCGGGGGCATCCCCATTTCGAGCACTAAGGCAATCACCAAGCGGTAAATGATCGAGCCCATCACCACGGCAACGAGGTAGTGTTTAAAGCTCGAATTCCCGATAATGACTTCCCCGATAATCACGCTCGCTAAGCCAATCACGATGGTGCCCACGCCCATCCCGACGTCCGCAAAGCCGTTATTTTGGGCAATCACGGCTCCGGAGAGCGCGACAAGGGCGTTCGAGATCACGAGCCCCAAGACAATCATCACATTGGTGTTGATGCCTTGCGCACGTGCCATCTGGGCGTTAAAGCCCGTGGCACGAATCGCCGTTCCCAATTCGGTACCGAAGAACCAGTAGATGATGTTGACGACCACCGCCATCACCACAAACCCAATCAAGCAGGCCACCGTCACCGCGCTCCATCCGGTGACGTGTTCGAGCCACGTAAAGAGCGTTTCGTCCTGGAGTAACGAAATGTTGGCTTTGCCCATTACGTGCAAGTTAATCGAATAGAGCCCGATCATGGTCAGAATCCCCGCTAAGAGCGCCGGGATGCGTAATTTGGTCGTTAAAAAGCCCGTGACGGCACCGGCTAAACAGCCCGCAATCGTGGCGAGAATGAGAGCGAGCGTAATCCCTAAGCCTTGACTAATGGCCGTCGCGGCAACGGCAGCCCCTAAGGGGAAACTACCTTCAACCGACAAGTCCGCGATATCCAACACGCGGAAGGTAAGAAAAACGCCCAACGCTAAAATAGACCATTGAAGGCCTTGAGCGATGGTGGAGATGAGGAGTTCTGTCATAGTGGTTTGCTAATCCGTGTGAGGTTTTGTAGGTACCCGACCCGATGGTTTCAATCCTATGTACCGGGCTGGTTTTGTTGTCTCTTCACAGTGAGCGAAGTGTGTGAAACGCCAAGGGCGCACACCCTTGGCGTTTGTCCGAGGCGATTATTCGACCTTACTCGCTTTAGCGAGCACGTCTTCCGGAATCGTCAAGCCAATTTCCTTGGCCGTTTTCATGTTGACGATCACGTTATCCGCGTGTTGGGTCTGAATCGGCATCGTGGCGGGTTTGGTTTTGCCTTCCAAAATGTCGGCGCCCATCTGACCCGTCATCTTACCGAGGACATAGTAGTCAATGGCGATCGAAGCTAAGGCGCCCTGACGCACCATACCGCCTTCAGCAGCAATCACGGGGAGTTTCGCGGGAATGGCGGCCTTCATGAGGGCAGGAAGCGCACTGGCGACCACGTTATCGGTCGGCAAGTACACGGCGTCGACCTTGCCCTTCAGGCTATTGATCGCCTGCTGCAAGTCGTTCACGGTGGTGACCGTGGCGGAGACGATGGTTAACTGCTTCTTCGCTGCCGCCTCTTTCAAGAGCTTCACCTGATATTCGGAGTTGACTTCACTGGAGTTATAAATCGTACCGATGGCCTTGGCGTTAGGAACCAGCTTCAAGAGCAGATCCAGCTGTTCGGCGACGGGGTTAATATCGGAGACCCCGGTCACATTGCCGCCCGGCTTGTCATTCGTCTGAACGAGTTTGGCGACTTCAAAGTTCGTCACGGCCGTGGCCACAATCGGAATATCCTTCGTGGCGCCCGCAACGGATTGAGCGGCCGGCGTGGCAATCGCGAAAATCAGTTTGGACTTATTGGAGACAAAACGCTGAGCGATGTTGTGCAGATTCGACTGGTCGGCCTGCGCGTTTTGTTTATCGAACTTCACGTTGACGCCGTCCTTAAAGCCACGTTCCGCTAAGCCATCCACAATCCCGCGGTTGGCGGCATCGAGTGCATCGTGTTCGACTAACTGAACAATCCCAATGGGGGTGAGTTCTTTGGTTTGCGCAGCGGCTTTGGGCGCTTCTTTGTCGCCACAGCCAGCGAGCCCAGCCGCAACGGCCCCCGCTAAAGCCAATGCCAAAATTCGCATTGTCGGTTTTTTCATTTTCATTTCTCCAGTGATGAAAGTGATTGTTTTTTAAACGCTTGTTAACCAAGCACTGTGTGATTCATTATGCCCAAAATTCCTCAGCGCTTTGCGAAAGTAACGCGTTAACCCTTGAGAGGTATTACTTAGGCTCCGTGAGGGTGAACAAGAAAGAAGGGAATTTAGCGTGTGGCTAAATTCCCTTCGGATTGACTTACGTGTGGCGTCGCGAATGCGGCGCCTTTGTCGCTAGGTTGGATGACGGTTTAGCGAAGCCCACGTTGGCGGTTGGTGGCCATACCGACCTCGACGACTTTACGCGCTAAAGCAGCGGTCGGGTCCGTAATCACCACGGTCTTACCGGCAATCTCGAACGCATCGCTTTCGTCCAAAATAAGGGGCAATTCGGTGCAGCCCAAAATCAGACAGTTGCAACCGCAGGTTTCAACGAGGTAGCGTGCAGCACGCAACAGATCGTCTTTAC
>CAJJMF010000022.1 GCA_905192805.1 uncultured Sutterella sp.
TGATTTTAGTCAATAAATTTGTCCTGTTAGGGATCTAGTTTCCGGGAGTTCAGGGGGCACGAGCGTCACTTTGTACGCTCAAGTACAAAACACTGCTTTGCTTGCTTTTTTCCTGAAATATAGGGTTTATTACCTAAAAGAGCAGAGGTCATATCGCCTCTCCATCTTTTGACGTAAGTTATTTCCCCAAGCAAAGTTGAGTCGATCGAAAGCACGGCGAAGTCTTTACCCACTCATCAATCAAACTCGTTAGGATAATCAGGTCAACCCCTCTCTCAATCTAACGAAGGATATTCCCTATGGCTTTCGACAACATGTTCTATTACATGCTGATTTGCCTTTTGTTCTTTGGAATTGGTGACGTCTTGGGCGTGGCCACCAAAGCAAAAGTCTCTGCTGTATTTGTTAGCTTATTTCTCTTCCTTGTCTGCTTCATGACTGGACTTATTCCCCCCGACATTATTAAAAAAGCGGGGCTGGCCGAAGCAGGTAAATGGTCGGTACTCTTCGTGGTCTTTTCCATGGGAACGACCATTAATTTCCGTGAATTGATCGCTGAATGGCGTACCGTAGCGACGGCAATTCTCTCCATGTTGGCCGTACTCATCTGTGGGCTCATCCTGATTCCGATTATCGGTAAGCAGGAAACCATTGTGAGTTTGCCGATTGTCACGGGCGGCATTGTCGCCACGCAGATCATGACGAACGCCGCCATGGAACATGGCTTTGCCTTGGCTGCTGCCTTAGGGACGATCATTTTTGCGATTCAGAAGTTCTTAGGCTCCCCAGTGGCCTCTTACTTCGGTATGCGTGAAGCACGCCTCATTGTCGAAGAATACCGTCTCAATAAAGAAGCCTTTGCCCTGTCAGGTGAAAAACCGGTGGTAACGACCACGAAACCCACGTTCTTCGAACGTCATAAAAAATACTACGGACCGTTCACGAGTTTGGCCATCGCCGCGTTCTTCTGCTGGGTCTCGTTCATGATTGGCAAGTGGACTGGTCTCTCTGCAACCATTTGGGCCTTGATTTTGGGGGCACTCGTCTCGACCACGGGCATGATTCCGAAGAATATTCTTCAGCACGCGAACTCCTCGGGGATCTTTAATTGCGCCACGTTCGCCACCATTATTCCCTCGCTCGCCAAGATTACACCTCAGGACTTGGTCACGCTGGGCATGATGATCGCTGCACTCTTTGTGGTTGTCTTTGTCGCACTCTTCCTCTTTTTCTACGTTTTACCCTTATGGAAGCTGCTCGGTTCGCGTAACGTCGCGATGGGGGTGGCGTGCTGCCAGCTCTTAGGCTTCCCAGCAACCTACCTCATCGTGAATGAAGTGGCTCAGGCTGCGAGCTCCAATGATGAAGAAAAGAAAGCGATTACGGATCGCCTGATGCCGAAGTATCTCGTGGGCGGATTTACGACGGTGACCAGTTTCTCAGTCATTATCGCGGGCTTTATGGCTCCCTACGTCTAACCCCTTACTAAAAAAGGATTCGCAATGTACAAATACGACGCTCAAGACTACCCCTACCCCAGTAAACGTCACGTGGTCTATGCCAAAAACGGGATGTGCTGTTCGGGCAACCCTTCCACCAGTGCGGCGGGGCTTCAGACGTTGTTAAAGGGCGGTAACGCCATTGACGCGATTCTTGCCATGGCGGCCTCGTTGCCAGTGGTCGAACCGACTGGGAACGGTTTAGGGGCTGACTGCTTTGCCATCATTTGGTATAAGGGCAAACTTTACGGGATCAACGGTACGGGTCCTGCCCCGATGCTCAACTCGGTTGCTGCGCTCAAAGAACGTGGTTTTGACAAGATCCCCTCCTACGGTGTGGAACCCATTAACGTTCCGGGCGCTGTCGGTGGTTGGATGGCCATGCATGAAAAATTTGGCACCCTCCCCTTGGAAGAGGTCTTCGCACCAGCGATTAGCTACGCCGAAAACGGTTATCCCGTTTCGCCCAACATTTCGCGTCTCTGGGAAGAAGCCTTTGGTATTTATTCCAAGTACCGTGAACGTCCGGAATTCCAGGGCTGGTTTGACACTTTTGCCCCCAACAACACTTGGTTAAAGCCAGGCGAAGTATTCAAAGTCCCTGAAATGGGGGCCACGTTGCGCGAAATTGCGCAGACCAAGGGAGAAAGCTTCTACCGCGGTCGCTTAGCCGAGGTGATGGACGAATTCTTCAAGAAGCATAACGGCTTCTTGCGTAAAGAAGACTTAGCCGCCTACCATCCGGAATGGGTGGACCCGATCTCGGTCAACTACCACGGCTATGATGTATGGGAATTGCCTCCCAACGGGCACGGCATCACGGTCTTGATGGCACTCCAGATCTTAAAGGATATGGAACTCGGGGCCCGTGATGACGTTGATACGTTGCATAAGCAAATCGAGGCCATGAAGTTGGCCATGACCGACACGGCGAACTATGTAGCCGAACCTTCCTATATGAAGGTTACCGTGGATGAACTCCTCAGCGAAGAGTACGCCGCTCGCCGCCGCGCCGAAATTGGCGAAACCGCGAAGTTACCGACCGTGGGCGATCCGAAGTATCACTCGACCGTGTACTTCTGCGCTGCCGACAAAGACGGCAACATGGTCTCGATGATTCAGTCCAACTTCCGCGGCTTTGGCTCTGGGATTGTGATTCCGGGCACGGGGATTTCCTTAAACGACCGTGCGGAAAACTTCAAGTTCGATGAAAACCACGCCAACGCCCTCTTGGGTGGCAAGCGTCCGTATCACACGATCATTCCGGGCTTCTTAACGAAGGATGGCGTGGCCATTGGTCCCTTTGGCATCATGGGTGGCTTCATGCAGCCTCAGGCACATGTGCAAGTGGTGCAGAACATGATCGACTGGCACTTGAATCCGCAACAGGCACTCGATGCACCGCGCTGGCAGTGGGTTGGCGGTCTCAAAGTCGAAGTCGAACAAGATACCCCCAACCATGTCATCCGCCTCTTACAACGACGCGGCCATGACGTTATCGTCCAACCGGACCCGTATCACATGGGCCGTGGCCAGATGATTCTGCGTGACGAAAATGGGGTCTATGTCGGCGCCACGGAAAAGCGAACCGACGGTCACATTATGAGTTACTAATCGCTCGCTTACCCGAGCCTTGAGCTTGGATAGCGAAACCTCCGATCGCCTCACGGCATGAGCCCCGGCTTACGTCGTGAGGTTTTCTTTGGTACGTAACAAACCGTCTCCTGCAGAGAAGAACCGAAAAATTCTGTGTCATGAGTCAAAATATCCTCACGGACTCTAACACTCCGCTACACTCTTTCGCACCTTGTTGTCACGAGCTCAGTTAGAGTGTACTCACGGCAATAACAACACCATCCCATGATGGATCAGGAGATGATTTATGCGTATGACGACCAAATTACTTGCAACCGTTGCGACACTAGGCGCTTTAGCGACCGCTACCTTCGCTTATGCGGAAGGTCAAACGGCTCCGGAAGTGAAGGCTGCCCAGCCCTGTGCACAATGCCCAGTGATGAACGGTCAGAAATCCATGGAAGAAGCGATGAACGCTCGCTTTGACAGTATGGAACGCATGTTGACGCTCACCGACGAACAAAAACCCGCTTGGAAGGCCTATGTGGAAAGCTCCAAAGCGATGCATGGTTACAAGAATCAAAAATTTGACAAGCCGGCTGTCGACATGCAAGAACGCTTAGAACGTCGTATCGTTCGTGGCGAGGCGAAACTCGAAGCCCTGAAGAAATTCGCGCAGGCCCGCGCTGAACTCCTCAAGGTGTTGAATCCTTCGCAAAAGTACGTCTTAGAACAGCGTGAAATGCAACACGGTCGCATGGGTGGCCATCCTGGTATGGGGATGGACCCACACCACGGCATGATGCATGGCAAGGATCCGCATCACGGCATGATGAATGGCATGGACCCGCACCATGGCATGATGATGCAACCTCAGGGTAAAGAGGCTCCCAAGGCTGACGCTAAGGATGCCAAAGACGCTGCGAAGATGTAATCATCGGACATCCTAATGACAAACGCCTCGGTAGCACCGAGGCGTTTGTCTCTAAGGGCCCTATCGGCCATTAAAAGGCAGCTAACACAGCCCCGTCGTATTTCTTCTCAATGAAGTCACGCACCGAAGGCGAACGGTAAGCTTCCACCAAGACTTTGGCCCACAACTGGTCTTTGTTGTTTTCATTCACCACAATGTTGCACACATAAGGCCCATTGGCATCTTCCATCAAAATCCCGTCACGCTTCGGGTTGAGTTTGGCCACGTAGGCATAGTTGCCATTGACCGCCGCAATCGTTAAGTCATCCAACGAACGGGGTAACTGAGCGGCCTCCAACTCCACAAACTTTAAATTCTTGGGATTTTCTTCGATGTCAAACACCGACGGAAGTAATCCCACCCCTGGCTTCAACTTGATGATGCCATTTTTGTCGAGAATTAAGAGCGCACGTCCGCCCATGGCTTGGTCGTTCGGGATACCCACCGTAGCCCCCTTGGGAGCGTCTTCAAAACGCTTCACTTTCTTCGAGTAAAAGGCCATCGGTAAGGTAAAGGCCTGGCCGACCACCGCAAAATGGTACCCATGATCGCGACTCTGAGCCTCAATAAAGGGGCGGGTCTGGAAAATGTTGGCGTCTAAATCCCCCGCGTGTAATGCCACATTGGGCTGCACATAGTCTTGAAATTCAACGATTTCAATTTCAAGACCACGCGCCTTCGCAATCGGAAGTACCTGCTCGAGCACTTCGCCCGCAATCCCCGCCGTCACACCCACTTTAATTTTCTTAGGCGGATCCAAGCGCGTTTCTGCAGCCAACAAACCTTGCCAAGGCAAGCTCGCCAAAATGCCGGCACTCACTACACTTCCCAGTAATTGTCGTCGTTTCATGATCGATTCTCCCATGTCGTTTCACTCGTCCTCACGAGTGGTGTTGTTCGTGAGATTTATTCTCGCACGAGAAATACCTCTTTTCCTATTTCCCTACAGGAGAATAAATGACACGCCTCAAGGTATTACTTTTTGGGAAAAATCACATCAAATTTACTAAGGAGTTTGTCTCAGAAGACGCTCGCGCGGGAGCCGAACGGTAAAGGTGGTCCCCACCCCTTGGGTGCTCGTCACGTCCACCGTACCGTTAAAGTAGCGGGCAACGCGTTTAACAATCGAGAGCCCCAATCCCGTGCCTTCAATGCGTTGGGAACGGGCATACTGACCACGATAAAATCGTTCAAAAATGTGGGCTAAATCGTTGGGAGCAATCCCTGGGCCATTGTCCAAGACTTCGAGCACTAAGCTTTGGGGCTCCAAAGTACTTCGCACCTCGACCTCCCCATGACCGGTGTGGTACTTCACCGCGTTTTCAACGAGATTGCGGATGAGTTCAAATAAGTAACGCGAGTCCGTCACGATATCCATCACATCCCCGCTATAGCGAAGTGTGACCGCTTTAGCCTGCGCTTGAGCACGCACTTTTTCAAAGACCTCTTCGGTGAGCGCCTTGAGCGAACGAGGCGTTTTTTCCTCTCCTACGGGCGCTTGGGCTTCATCGAGTCGACTGAGAAAAATCAAATCATTGACGAGCTCCACCAACCGAATCCCTTCGTTGCGAATTCGGTTGGCAAAGTTGCCAATGTCTTCGGGCCGCACGAGTCCATTAGCAATGATTTCGGAGGCGCCAATAATCGACTGCAACGGCGTTTTCAATTCGTGCGAAACATTCGCGGTAAATTCTCGTCGTTGTTTCTCGGCGACTTTCTCAAGCGTCATATCCAAAATAAACAAGGCGTACCCAATGCAACGCTCATTTTCATCAATCGCATTCAAAAGAAGGCGGTACTCTTTATCACCCAACAACAACTCACGGCTCCACTCTCGCTCGTTTCGTCCCTGCCAGGCCGGAGTGCGCAGACTATCGAGCCCATGTTCTTCAAAGGGAAGCTCTAGCGGGGCCCCCACTTGATTACGTACGTTACTGATGGCGTGGGTAGCATCTAAAATTTGGGCCGCACTCTGATTCATGGACAAAATGGTGCCCTCGGGAGTTAACAAGATAAACCCCTCGGACATACCTCGTGCAATGGCACGCATGGCAGAATGCTGTTCTTGGATTTGCACGAGTTGTTGGGCCAATTGGGTGCGCTGATCTTTGAGGCGATGCACAACCGGTCCTAATTCAGCATCTTCTTCCCAAGCAGAGGATTCCGTGAGCTGCTCTTGACTCAATGCCTCGAGCGGAGCCAATAAACGCGACACCAAAAACCGCGCCAAGAGACGAGCAAAAAGGGCAATCAACAGGGCAATCACAACCATATAGCCCACTAATTTGCCACGTGAGGCCCAGAGGGTTTGTGTCGTCGTACTCACACGAATGACATTACCGTCGGAGAGCTGTTGCGCATGGTAAAACGTGCGTTCATTGAGCGTGGAGGAAATCCGCTCGGCACTGCCTTTACCTTGGTGCAAGGCCGCTTGAACCTCTTCCCGTTCGCGGTGGTTTTCCATGCGTTGCGGATCCTGACGGGAGTCAAAACGCACGGTGCCATCGGGAGCAATCAACGTGAGGCGGTAGTTCGGAAGAAGCGACTCCTTTAAGGCAGCGTCCCCTAACTTTTGATAGTGACTCACGACGACCTGAGTGTAGTCTTTGAGTTGAGATTGGGTTTGAGCGGTGAGCGTATCGTCCCAGAGGACCAAGGCTAAGGTGAGCGAGACAACGCTCGCCAGGAGCGTGCACCAAAAAAGCGTATTAAAAATGCGCTGCTTCACGACGACACCTCAAACTTATACCCAAGCCCTCGAACGGTTTTGATAAAGCGTTCCGCTGTACCTAATTTTTGCCGTAGGCGTCGTACATGCACGTCCACCGTTCGATTTTCTCCGTCGTAATCCGTTCCCCAAATCCGATCGTGTAAACGTTCTCGGGAAAAGACCCGGGAGGGATGTTTCATCAGCAGGAGTAAGAGTTCAAACTCTTTATACGTTAATTCCACTTCGACACCAGCGACCGTCACCACATGCGAGCGTTCGTTCACCTGTAATTCCTCGACCTGGAATTCGCTCACTTGATCATCCTGTGTGCGACGTAGGACAGCCTTAACACGTGCAACCATTTCCATCATCGAGAAGGGCTTCGTTAAATAATCGTCTGCCCCCTCATCAAGCGCAGCAATCCGTTCGTATTCAGCCCCTCGGGCTGTCGCCATGATCACGGGGATACGACGCGTGCGTGCGTGTGAGCGTAACCGCTTTAAGACGTCCGTACCCCTTTGATCGGGCAACATCACATCGAGCAAAATAATGTCAGGAAGTCGGTCCCGCAAAGCCTCGAAAAACGTGCTGGCCTCCGCAAACCCTTCGACCTCAAACGCCATGGATTTCAACACGTAGAGTTCGATTTCTCGAATGTCCGTATCATCTTCAACGCAATAGACTAAGGGCACTCCTTTCCTCCTGACAATCGGTTAGTGCTCGCGCGGGAAACCCGATTGGGCAAATAATAGCCAGTGCGCGATATGACACGCATGATCTCCCATGCGTTCAAGGTACTTAGCAATCATTAAGGCGTCAACTGCGAAACCGTAATTTTTCCTCTCCCCATCCAATTGACTTAACACCAGTTGGTCGCGGATATGAATGAAATCCTGGTCAACCTCATCATCGAGTCGAAAAAGCAGTTGTGCCCGCTGTGCGTCCTCTAAGCGTTGCATTTGAAGCGCTTCCCGCAACATGCCTAACACATCATCCATCATCATGGAAAGACTCATGCGAAGTTCATCATCGATGTCATGCAAGTGATTCACCAAAATCGCTGCACTGTCGCAGACCTGCACCCCAATACGCGCCCAATCCGTCACGGTTTTGAGCGCCATCCCGACGCGTGCCCAATCCTGAGCCACCGGTTGCTGGCGTAGTAACACATCAAGCGCCTCCGCCTCAATCTGTCGCTCCGCATGGCTCAACATTTGCTCTTGCTGGGCAATCCACCGTAACACTTCGACATTTCGCTCTTGATAGCTTTGACTCAATCGCTCGAGTAACTCAATGACCGTTTCCCCTAAATGCAAAAGGGAGGTTTGCAAGGTGCTCAGTTGGGTTTGAAATTCGTTTCGCATTAGCCAAATCTCCCCGTAATGTAATCTTCCGTGCGCCGATCATGCGGTTGACTAAAGAGGCGCTTCGTGTCGTCCACTTCAACCAAATCCCCGGTTAAAAAGAAGGCGGTTTGGTCCGATACACGGGCGGCTTGCTGCATGTTGTGCGTCACGATCACAATCGCGTAGTGTTGACGCAACTCCCGCATCAGGTCTTCAATTTTCCCTGTCGATACGGGGTCGAGCGCAGACGTAGGTTCATCCATTAAGAGCACGCGTGGCTCCACGGCAAGTGCTCGCGCAATACACAGGCGTTGCTGTTGCCCGCCCGAGAGTCCCAAGGCCGAACTCGAGAGTCGATCCTTCACTTCCTCATAGATGGCGGCCTTTTGCAAGGAGCGCACCACAATCGCTTCTAACTCAAGGCGATCCGTAATGCCATGAATACGGGGACCATAAGCAATGTTGTCGAAAATACTCATCGGAAAAGGCGAGGGCTTTTGAAACACCATCCCCACCTCTTTTCGTAAAGCACTCACATCGAGTTCGGTGTTGAGAATTTCGTTACCGCGAAACCGCACGGATCCTTCGGTTTTCACCCCGTCGATCAAGTCGTTCATACGGTTGAGCGTGCGCAAAAAAGTGGATTTTCCACACCCAGAAGGGCCAATGAGCGCCGTAATGGAGCGATCCGGAATGCGAATCGTCACGTCGCGCAACGCTTGTTTTTCCCCATACCAGAGGTTAAGGGCATTGACATCAAAAATTGGATCCTGATTCATTTAACGCGTTCCTAATCGTTCTAATCCTTGAGCTAAGCGCTGAGCACTCCAGTTAATCAAGGCGCTCAACACCAGTAGCACCGCAGCAATGACAAAGGCCACTTCAAATTCCCCTTGCTCTTTGGCGTACACATAAAGTGCCACCGTGAGCGTGGCACCGGGTGCCTGTAAACCTTCCCAGACCCCATGCACCGTATGGGCAAACCCCGCCGTAAAGAGAAGTGCCGCCGATTCGCCCAACATGCGTCCCACGCTCAAGACGGCCCCCGTGGCAATCCCCGACCAACAGCACGGCAATACCACATGTCGAATCGTCTGCCACGCCGTGGCCCCGAGCCCGAGCGAGGCCTCACGAAACGTTGTCGGCACCGCTTTCAAACTTTCCTGAGTCGTACGGATAATCGTGGGCAAATTCATAATCATGAGGGTCAGAGAACCCGCCAAGAGTGACGTTTGAAGTCCCATCCATTGACAAAAAACGAGCATCCCCACTAAACCAAAAATGATCGACGGAATCCCAGCCAGGGTTTCCACGCAATATTCAATCAGGCGAGCAAACTGGCGGTTCGGCGCAAACTCAGTCAAATAAATCGCCGTACCCACTCCCATGGGAATCACAAAAATCAGCGCGGCCCCCACGAGATAAAGCGTATTGAGAATGTCGGGCAACAGTCCGATACGTTCTTCTAAGTAACTCGGTGAGGTACTTAACAATTCCCAACTCACGTGCGGTAAGGCATTGGTGAGGATATAGCCCACCATCCCCACCGCAAAAAATAAGAGTGCAAACGTCGCCACACGAGGGAGCCAGGCCATGAGCTGCCGACGACGTTCGCGCGTTTGGGCATACGAAGGGAAGGCACTCATCGCATTCCTCGCTTCACTAAAACATTCAGGACGGAATTCGTCATCATGATGAACACAAAAAGCACTAACGCAATCGAAAAGAGCGCTTCGCGCTGCAATCCCGCGGAATACGCCATTTCGCTTGCGACAGCGGTCGTTAAATAGCGCACACTTTCAAAGAGTCCAGGCATATTGGCCGCATTCCCAGCCACCATCATGACGGCCATCGCCTCCCCTAAGGCACGACCGACCCCGAGCACCATCGCTGCGGCAATCCCACTACGGGCCGCCGGCACAATCACACGAAAGAGCGTCTCTTCTTCATTGGCACCCAGAGCGAGCGAATTGAGTCGATAGTCTTCGGGCACTTGAGAAATGGCCGTACTCGCCACTTTAATAATCGTCGGGAGCACCATCACGGTCAGGACCACAATCGAGGCTAAAAGACCGGACCCATCAGGCAAGTCAAACAACGATTGGATGGCCGGAACCAATACCAACATCCCTAAAAAACCGTAAACCACAGAAGGGATACTGGCCAATAAATCCACCCACGGCATTAAGAAACGACGATGCGCCTTGCCCGCCGTACTCGACAAATACATCGCGACCAACAGTCCCCAGGGCAAACTCAAAATGAGCGCACCGAACATCCCATAAAGGGATGTCAAAATGAACGGCAAAATCCCAAACTGGGGTGGTTTGGCCGTTGAGGCCCACGTCGTTCCTAAAAGAAAGTCTGCGAGTCCGATTTTTTCGATCGCAGGGAGTCCTGCGGTAATCAGATAGACACAAATTAAACCCACCAAGGCGATATTGGTTAGACCCAAAATCGTTAAGAACCCTTTGGCTAAGGTATTTTCGCGACGGGCTCGCGAACGAGCCCGATCGCCTTGGGTTGCCACGTTAGCGTGTGCTGTCATACCCAACGTTTCCATTAGCATTGATCCTTACGTGACCTTATTGCGGGGGAACCACGCCCACTTTACGCTTCAGGGGCGCCGTTTCCTGCGAATTCACATAGGTAAGGAAGGCCTGAGCATCGTTACTCAACGTGCGACCCTTCTTAAGAACCATCAAGAACGGACGCTGTAAGGAGTATTTCCCGGATTGCACCGTGGCCTCCGTGGCTTCCACCCCATTAATGGTCAGGGCTTTCACCTTTTTCGAAAGCGACGAGAGCGAGGCATACCCCACGGCATTGGCATTCGTGGACACGGTCGTTAACACGTCGCCCGTGGAGGTCAGTTCTTGACGATAGGCGGCTTTGCCTTTCGTGCGCGTCACCTCTTCAAATCCATCACGCGTTCCCGAGCCGGCTTCACGGCCAATCAAGACTACCGGAGCGTCTTTGCCACCTAAGGCTTTCCAATTGTCGACTTCCCCGCGGAACAGTTTCCCTAAGTCTTCCATCGACAAATCTTTCACGGGGTTATTCTTGTTAACGACCACCACAATTCCGTCGATCGCCACCGTCTTGGCATCCAACACTTTGGCCTCGTCGTCTTTCAAGTGACGCGACGAGAGACCGATATCCGCACGTTCTTCACGTACCGCGCTAATCCCAGCGCTCGAACCCGTCGGGTTGTAGGTGACGCGCACATCCGGGTGCGCTTTGGTATAGGCTTCCGAAAGCACCCCGACGAGCTTTTCCATCGAGGTGGAGCCGTCCGTTGTGACCGCACCGGCCATCACGACCGACGCTCCCATTCCCATCACCACCAAAGCGGACTTCACTAAGCGAGCAACTTGCATTGTTTGATTTCCTCCAAGCATAAGATTGGTTGTTAACGCTTGGAAGGTATCGTACGAAAGCCGTGTAACAGCTCAACGGCAGTTTTGTTAAATCGACGTTAAACTTTTTCTCCGTACCGACAACAAAAAAGGCCTACTCAACGTTTTCACGTCAAAGTAGACCTTTTTCTTGAGGATCCCTTAGCGCGATCCTCTCACAGCGTTTTCACCGATCCATGATCGGCCGAGTGTAGCGATTATTCCTTGGAGCAACCGCAGGACTGGGTTTCGCATTCCCCATCCTTGCACGTATCAGTTTCGCAACTACCCGTCGTGCAGGTACCTTCGGGGGCCGGGATTTCCTTACGCATCGCACGCAAGAACCACAGCTGCTTGTCGTAGCCCTTGATAAAGTCTTCAAACATCGTCACCACGCGGAAGTCGTCCTTTTCAGCCGCGGCAGCACGGATTTCCAACGCCAAGTCACGCATCTTGGTCATGTCATCTTCCAACATCTTGGTGACTTCGCAGCAGGTAAACACACGAGCCGGCGCTTCTTCCAACGTCGTGTATTCAAGGTATTCCTTCATGGTGGAGAGCGGGAACTGGTCGCGCATCTTCATGAGTTCGGCCACGGCGTCATAGGCTTCAAACGACTCATCGTAGAGCTGTTCCGTGTAGGTATGCAACGCGTGGAACAAACGCCCTGTCACATTCCAGTGAAGCGAATGAAGCTTCACAGTCCAAACACCCAAATTGGCCAAATAGGTGTTCAATTTCTTCGTGCAGGTGCAGCAACAATCTGTCATAGTAATCTCCTTTAATTAATAGGGCAAAATTATCAATATTTCGTTTTCGATTGAGTTAACTATATCACAAATCCAAAATCAATGCAATCCTTCTATTGACTCCTGATATGTAATATTGTTTTGTTAATCGCTCAACCTACGCTAGGTCAGCCTGCGTACGGCACACTAGAAAGCCAAGGGAATCACTCTTTACCAAGGCAATTCCCTTCGCTACTTTTTCCAAGACACGATTCGTTACTTTGCGTTTTCCACCGTCCAACGAATGTCGGAGGCGACACCTTGACGTACTTCGCCCGCCTTGACACCGCGAAAGGCGTTTTCCGCCTCACAGCCTTTGGCAACCGCCACTTTGATCCGTTCTACTTCCTCCGCTTTGGTGACGTGGACGGTAAAACGCGCGTCCGCAGCAATGGCATTGACGGTCGAACCGCCATTAAAGTTGGTGATCACCGCGTCGGGAACACTCGCCTCAATGGCTTGAATAGCCCGCGCCGCAGCGTGCACGGCATTTACATTGCCATAATTGCCACTGGAGTGTCCGCCCGGACCTTCAATGGTCACGTTGAGTGTCTGGGCCCCCACACTACCACTCAAAGCGAGTAAGGCAATACTCATCGTCGATACTAAGCGTTTCATGGTATCTCTCCCTAGTGATAGCGTTCATCGGTGGTGCGATTACCCATGGGCTCCACGCCCGGTGCCACAACCGCTCCGGTGGAGGTGTGGTACCCCGCTGCCAACAAACTCGCCAAAATTAAGCGATAGATACGGCGACCTTCGGCAACGCCATCCCCAGGAATGCCCCATTCGTAGAACGTATGGCCACCGCCACCGCCCGCGTTGGTACCGACATTAAAATTCACCGTGGGAACTCCGACAGCCGCCGGCACATTGTCATTGAGACTGGCGGCCCCTTCACTGATCTTATCGACCTGGTCAATCCCCGCGGTTTGTGCGGACTGCCACCATGCCTGCATGGCGATATCGTTGTAGTTCGCACGGCGATACGCAGGTCGATCCCCGAACCAAACCAACTTCATCTTGACAGCATCCGCATCCTTGGCACTGACGCCATACCGAGCATTTTCCTCATCCAGTGCTTTTTGGAAAAGCGGTTCAATTTGAGCACGCATCGCACTCAACGGCCCCTGAGTCGGACTACGCATGTCAACCGCTAACGTACACGTTTGACTACGACCCGCTTGGGGAGCTTCCTCACAACGCACCGTCCCTACGGTATACGTGGTGCGTTCTGCCGTTTTATCCGTGTCCCAAGGAGAGTGAATATCCGCAATTTTGGCAACGGCTCGACTCATTGCCGAGAGAGCGGAAGGACGTGCCTTATCACCCAACTTGAAACCCGCCGGTTCGCTATAGGCAATTTCAAATCGATAGGACCCCAAATAGTTCACAATGCCTGAGCCCGGTCGCGTGGAATCCACCCCAAAATTGGCCACAAAATTGAGCGCATTATTGCCTTTTCCGGTGTCTTGGCTGTAGCCATAGAGTTGCTTCATTCCCGCCAAATTGCCTTTACCTTCTTCGCCGGCCGTACCGCAGACCCAGAGGTCATAGACGGGTTGAATTCCATACTTTTTGAGCATAACGGCCGCTTGCATCACGGCAATCGTGTTAATCATGGCATCGTTGTACCCTGGCAAATACAAACGCACCGCGCCTTTGGCACGTGCTTCTTCTGGGCTCGCGTAGCGTTGATAGGCCTTTTTAAAAGCCTCATCCTCAATGAGCTTGCCGTTCGCGGTAAAGTGAAGCGATTCCGCAAGGGCAGCCAATTCTTCGGGCGTTTTCACCACGGGCTCCGTGACGCTTTGCAGTTTGATTGGCACATAGGGCGTGGCCGCAGGAGGAAGATTGGGCGGGTTCACCGTATCAATATGTCCTTCCATTAACACCTTAGGTCCTTCGCCTCGGTAGCGCACGGCATCATTGCGCCGCGCATAACTGCCAGGAATACGAACACACACGTTATAGACAGGGAGTCCGTCCACCGTTTGTAACCCCGCCCCCTTGAGTAACCCATCGGGGCGCGTCATGATATCGGCCGGCGAAAATCCCCATTCTTCGATGAGCCGTCGAGTTAATTCGGCTTGGCGACGCAACTCGAACCGTGAGGGTGAGGCAATTCGCGTCACCTCCATCTGATTCACAAACCGCCACTTCTGTGCGGCCTCACTCATGAGCTCCTCTAACATTTTTTGCATCACTGGATCCGCATGGATCGTCTGTGCTGCCTGTTGCAAGTTAGGACTCACTTCGGGTGTCACCGCACTGGCACAGGCGGCAACGGTCAGCGTTAGAGCCCCCGTCACGACGGACTTCATAGTGCCCACTCCTATCGGAAGGTTATGGTCATGGTCAGCCGATGAGGCCACCTTCTTGAGCCTATCAGCACGAGAAGTAAGTACTTACTATCGACACTTACTCTGTCCCACAAGGAGTTATTGCTGTGGGTATCCTTTCTGATTCTACGCTTCCTAATCTGTTGATTTTCCTTCCAGCCTCCTCAGGAAAACCCGAACTGCGATAGTTTCCTTAAGCAAATTCCCTCAGCCCACTTGCGACAAAAAAAGAAAACGAGAGTTTGCCGCTCAATACACGTATATCGCCCGCCAAGCTTGCTATAGTGAATCAACGCGCTTCGTTTGGCTTACCCTAAACGAGCGCAAACGATCTAACCCTCTGTATTTTTTTCTTTCTTGAGGTGAATCATGTTGACTTTCCTAGCACGAATTTTGAGCGGCCTTGCTGCCGCCCCGCTTCTCGTTCCTGTGGAAGGCTATCGCATGTACCCACACGCTCGCTGATTCCCTTCAAGAGAAACATACGACATCCTGGCGGCCACTTCCTACGAAGGGCCGCCTTGTTTTTTTTATGGATCATTGCCCATGAGTAAACCCGTTCATAGCCAGACCATGACGTTTGGCGTTTCACGTGCTCCCCATCGTTCACTTTTAAAAGCCCTTGGCTTTGTTGACGAAGAATTGAATCGGCCGATCATTGGGATCGCCAACTCCTTCAATGAAATCATCCCGGGACACGTTCACTTGAAAAACTTGGTCCAAATGGTCAAGGACGGGATTCGTAACGCGGGTGGTGTACCGATTGAATTCAATACCATCGGGATCTGCGATGGCCTATCCATGAATCACCTCGGGATGAAATACTCGCTCGTTACCCGTCAGATTATTGCGGATTCGATTGAAGCCACCGCCATGGCAACGCCGTTTGACGCCATGGTCTTTATTCCTAATTGCGACAAAGTCGTCCCGGGCATGTTGATGGCGGCGGCACGCCTCAATCTCCCGTCCATCTTTGTGAGTGGAGGCCCCATGCTTGCCGGGGTGCATAAGGGTCGCAAAATTGGTCTCTCGAATGTGTTTGAAGCCGTCGGCCAATTGGAAGCTGGCCTCATCACCGAAGACGAACTCTGTCAAATTGAAAATAATGCCTGCCCGACCTGTGGTTCCTGTTCGGGGATGTACACCGCCAACACCATGAATTGCCTTACGGAAGCGCTGGGTATGGGGCTTCCGGGCAACGGTAGTATCCCCGCAGTCTATTCGGAACGCTTGCGCTTAGCCAAAACGGCTGGCATGCAGATCTTAAAGGTGCTCAAAGCCAATTTGCGACCGCGCGACATCATGACAGCCCAAGCCTTTGACAATGCGGTCGCCTTAGACATGGCCTTAGGGGGCTCCTCCAACACCGCTTTGCACCTGCCTGCCATTGCGCACGAAGCGGGGGTGGCGTTGACACTGGACGATTTCGAACGCATGGCACAAAAAGTGCCTCAGCTCGCCAAACTCTCCCCGTCGGGCCCCTACTTTATGGAAGACCTGTACGCCGCAGGCGGTGTCAGTGCAGTATTAAAGCGCCTAAGTGAGCACTCACTTCTTAATAATGAAGCTCTCACGGTGACCCTGAAAACCCAAGGGGAACTCGCCCAAACCGCCCAGGTACGTGATGCCGAAGTGATTCACCCCGTGGAAAGTCCGGTGTACCCGACAGGGGGCATTGCCGTGCTGAAAGGAAACTTGGCTCCTGAAGGCTCGGTGGTGAAAGAAGGGGCGGTGAGTCCCGAGATGCTTCGTCATACGGGGCCTGCGAAAGTGTTTGACTGCGAAGAAGAGGCGGTTGCCGCCATTCTTTCGGGGAAAGTCGTCAAGGGCGATGTGGTGGTGATTCGCTACGAAGGTCCCAAGGGCGGTCCTGGGATGCGTGAAATGCTGACCCCCACGTCCGTGATCACGGGGATGGGATTAGGCAACGACGTGGCCCTCATTACCGACGGTCGCTTTAGTGGTGCCACCCGCGGTGCCTCGATCGGTCACGTTTCTCCCGAAGCAGCAGCCGGCGGGACGATTGCCTTAGTCCAGGACGGGGATACGATCGAGATCGACATTCCAGCCCGTAAACTCAACCTTTTGGTGGATGACGCTACCTTGGCAGAACGTCGTGCTGCCTGGCAACCCCCCAAGCGTCAATTAACGGGGTACTTACGTAAATATGCACGCTCGGTGTCCTCGGCCGCTCAAGGGGCCATCGAGCTCGACGATTAATGCCTAATGGATGAACAGGGCTCAGGCGAAGTCGCCTGAGCCCTGTCGTTTAGCGTATTAGCCGCAAACGGTGAACATTATTCACCTAACGCACGGCGCAGAATGTCACGCACATCGTTCTCGTTGAGAGCCTTATAGCCACCGTCGAGCAACAAGGTGCCCCGTGCAATCGCTTCCAGATCTGAGGGTTTCACACCGAGTTCACGCAAATTCAATGCCACCCCAATTTGTTGCATCCACGCGCGCATCGCGGCTAAACCCGCACGCGCCACGTCCTGATCACTTTGACCGCCTCGTTGAACGCCCCAAACTTCGGTGGCAAAGCGCACCAGTTTGGGTAAGGCGGCTTCGAGTAAATACTCATAGTAAGCCAGCGACACCGCAGCAAGGGTCATCCCATGCGTCGCATTGGTGACGCCCCCCACGGACTGTCCCAACATATGCACCATCCAGTCTTGGGTCTTGCCCATCCCCACAAAGCCATTCAATGCCCAAGTCGCCGCCCACATCAAGTTTGAACGGGCTTCGTAGTTTTGCGGGTTTTCAACGGAACGTACCCCTTCGTGGATAACATTACGCATCAGGGCTTCAATGACATAGTCACTCGTGTTGGAGTCGGTTCCCGAAAAATACTGCTCGCAAAGGTGCGAGAAAATATCAAAAATACCGGCCTTTAGCTGATAAAGCGGCAAAGTCATCGTAAATTCGGGGTTCAAGATGGAAAATTTTGGATAGAGATCCGGGTGTCCAAACACTTTTCCGATTTTCAGGTGTGTCACCGGGTCCGTAATCACCGAGCCCGTGTTCATTTCGGATCCTGTACCCGCCATGGTGAGGACACACCCTAAGGGGATCACGTCAACACCGGGCGCAACGTCTTCGTAGCGCAAAAAGTAACGCTCCCACGGATCCTCTTCACAGTTAACCGACGCCGAGAGTGCTTTCGCGTAGTCGCAACACGATCCTCCCCCCACCGCCAGCAAGAAGTCCACGTGATGTTCACGCGCAATCCGTACCCCCTCACGAAGCTTGTCTGTTGTCGGATTGGGCATCACGCCCGCATCTTCCACAATGGTTTTGCCATGGGCTTTGAGTTTGGCGACGACCTTGTCATAGAGCCCACTTTGTTTAATCGAACCACCGCCATAGATGAGCTGCACCGTCTGGCCCACGTTTGGCAATTCTTCGTCCAATTTCTCGAGCGCATCACGCCCAAAATGTAACCGTGTTGGGTTGAAGTATGTGAAGTTTCCTAACATCGTTCTATCCTCATCCGAAGCGAGCCG
Source organism: uncultured Sutterella sp. (assembly GCA_905192805.1). Lineage (GTDB taxonomy): Bacteria > Pseudomonadota > Gammaproteobacteria > Burkholderiales > Burkholderiaceae_F > Sutterella. The sequence goes on from CAJJMF010000022.1 coordinate 18,138, forward strand.
GCACCGAAAATGCCCCGCTGATATAGCAATATAATTTGATATAACTATAGCACTACCCTTTCGTTCGAGTACTGACACTTAAGCTTCGTTACAAAACCGAACATGCAAACAAACCGTCGCAGACCATAATATTCGGAAACGTTGATGAGCAAAGCCCCCGATGATGGATACCCATGTCATCGCTCGCTTGAGAATACTGTCATGATGTCTTTCCGATTACCTACTTCGATCTCACTTCTCGCCGTGACTGCCCTCGGCGCACTCTTAGTCGGGTGTTCACAACCCGATCCCATTCGTATCGTCCAAGACGGGGTGCTCGATGCGGATCGTAGTATGACCGTGGGGGCTGCGCTGGGACACTATCAGGATTGTCGCGAACAAACCCAACAATGGTCACGCTATCAGACCCAACGTGGTACGGATATCGTGCAATTTAAGTGCGAACTAGCTGGGGCTAAGCCCTACTTTACGTCGCTATATTCACGGACGTTGTTGGGCGTCGTGACGGGGTGGATGAGTGTATTGCAAGACGAAAACACCATCACACCGTCAGCGGACGGTCAAAGTATTGAGGCCCTTGAGTCGCTCTTTAGTGACCTACTCAATCGACTGCGAGCGCCCGATGACTTACGGGAAGAAATTCTCTCCTTGATGACCCCCTATAAGGTTAACCGCGCGGAATTAGTGATTGAGTTTGCCATGGACAAAACCAATCCCAAACAATTCCGTATTTTCTCAACGCTCCTTAACTTGGTCTGGGATGACCGCACAGGGACCATTCCCCTGACGATTGATGGCACGTTTGCTGCACTCTATGCCAACCATCCGATTTGGAACGAACGGCTATTGGGCCCTGATCCAGGGGCAGAGCTAAGCGAAGCGTGGAATGCCGTCGAGCCTCCTCCCACGGTCAAACTCTAATCCCGCGACCACTTTAATGTGACACCAGTTGCGCCACCACGAAAAAAGGAGACCGTTGATGGGTCTCCTTTTTCATGAGTCTAACCCGAGCGGATTAGTCTTCGAACGTTCCCTTCACTAGGACCGTTTTGTCGCGCATCATGATCTTTCCGCGGCTCACCACCATGCTGAGCGTGAGATCTTCATCCATGACGCATACGTTAGGAGCTCGGAAGAGCGTCGAGTCGGGC
>CAJJMF010000023.1 GCA_905192805.1 uncultured Sutterella sp.
ACACGACGACCGCCCTTGGTGCGGCTGCGAACCAAGAAGCCATGCGTACGGGCACGCTTCACCTTGGAAGGCTGATAGGTACGTTTTGTTGCCATGATTATTCCTCAAAAGGCATAAAGTCAAACCAACTCTTCTAAGTTAGTTTGAATAAAAAAGATAGAACCGTATCTCGAGTCAATTCCCACTTAGGTTGATGTGGATACCCAGCAGGAAGAATCGAGACAACAAAAAACAGGACTCCCTCTCCACTCTGTACTCTCTAAGAGAAGAGACAGGAAAGGAACAGTTTTCACAATAATGCGAAAAGTCAGATATTACACAGCAAAACAGGGCAGTTTGTCAAACCAATCTAAGATTTTTCTTTCACAGTGAGCAAAGGTTTTTACTGAATCTAGTCCACTTGTAAACGAAAACCATATATATAGAAAAATTCCCCCCATTGAGCACATTAGGTTGTGCATATCTCAAAAAAAAGAGGGGATTTTTGCCCTCAAGCCCTTGAAATCTTTAGTGATTTTTATCCACAACTCGCTGTGGATAATATTGTATTTTTCTCGATTATGGGGCACAATTAGCTGGGTAGAATACTATATTATGGAACCACTTGCTTCACTCCCCAAGATCCTCGACTCCGTATCGGAACTTGGGTTGAGCCCTCGTAAGCCTTCTCTTAATCAACAACAACGCTGTTATGACTACTTTCTGGCAAGAGTGTTTGGATAAAATTAAAGAACTCGGCATTCCTACGACCATTATTAATACATGGTTTGAGCCGATCGAGTGCGTTCAATGGAATCCAGAAACACGTGAACTCATCCTCGAAGCCCCGTATAGTAAAGTACAGACGATTAAGCAGTCGTACTTGAAAACCATCGAGATGGTTGCATTGCGTAAAACAGGTAATTTGCCTGTGAGCGTGTCGATTCGAGCCAAAGAAAATCCTGAACCCTTTGTTGACCCTCGTGTCAGTACCAACGAGGATCTTGAAGCACGTCGTCGAAATGCAGGGCTCTTGCCAGGCCTTACTTTTGAAAACTACGTCAACGGGAATGCTAACCAGTTGGCAGTCGCCGCAGCGGAACACGTGGCGTCCACGGTAGGCATGCAATATAACCCTCTTTATATTTATGGGGGAGTCGGGTTAGGAAAAACCCATTTGATGCAAGCCATTGGGCACCGCTATTTGGATTTACACCCGAAGGCACGCGTTCGTTGCGTGTCTGCACAAGACTTTATTAGCGAATACACCGCGGCTACACGAGAATCAGGAAGTTCCAAACGCGCCCTACAGCAATTTGATGAACGCTATCGTAGCCTTGATTTGCTACTCATTGACGACGTACAGTCGTTCTCGGGAGCGAAGGGATCGCAAGCCCAATTTTATCGAGCCTTTGAAGCCCTTGTACCGCATAATAAGCAAGTCGTGCTCACCGCCGATACGTATACAACGAAATTAAAAGATATCGAACAGCGCCTCATTTCTCGCTTCTCGCAAGGGCTATCCGTCGCGATTGAACCGCCAGAATTAGAGATGCGTATTGCTATTTTGCTCAACAAAGCAAAAGCCCTCAATATCGATCTCCCCGAAGAAGTCGCTGTATTTATTGCTAAGCGATTGAAGTCCAATATTCGTGAACTTGAAGGGGCACTACAACAAGTCATTGCTTTCCAACAGTTCCAAGCGCCTTCGGACAAGATTACGATCGACGTGGCAAAACATGTATTGCGCGATCAAATTAATGTAGGTAGTAATCTGATCACGATCGAAAACATTCAAAAAACGGTAGCAGACTATTACAACATTAAGTTGAGTGAGATGCACTCAAAGAATCGTCCTGCCCATATTGCCTTGCCACGTCAAATCGCCATGTATTTGGCAAAAGAACTCACCCAGCAGAGTTTGCCTGAAATTGGTAAAAACTTTGGAGGACGCGATCATACAACGGTAATGCATGCTGTCCGTAAAATTGGTCAAGACCGTCTCAGTGACGCTCAATTGAATCACGAAATTCATGTGCTTGAACAAATGATTCGTGGGTAATGACAACGTTTGAATAAACACATAAATTTTTAACCATAGGAAGCGCACGATGAAAACGATTCGTAGCAACTGTGAAGAACTTAGTAAACCCGTCAAGATCGTTGAAGGTATTGTGGAAAAGCGTCAAACGCTTCCCATCCTCGGCAACATCTTAGTGGAACAAAAAGGGGTTAATGTTAAGTTCTCAACGACCGACTTAGATATTCAAATTTGTACGGAAGCTGCGGTCGGTGTCGCCGATACTGAGGCGAAATTCACGGTCAACGCAGCCACGATCACGGGGATCTTAAGCGCTTTAAATGGCAAGGATATTGCGGAAATCGATATCGATGGCAATAAACTCACGTTAAGTTGCCAGCGCGCTACCTACAATTTACAAACCATGCCCGCCAACGAATATCCTGTGATTCGTGAAGCACGTTGGGAAACCACCTTGGAATTACCCGCAAATAAGTTGCGTTATCTCTTGAGCATGACCAGCTTTGCCATGGCCAACCAAGATGTGCGTTTCTACTTGAATGGCTTATTGTTTGTGGTGGATAAGAATTTAATTCGTACAGTGGCTACGGATACCCACCGTCTTGCCTGCTGTGATCTGCATATCGAGCATGATTTAGCAGAACCGATGCAAGTCATCATCCCTCGCAAGACCGTTCGCGAACTGATTCGCCTCTTGCCTGACGATGATACGACGGTGCGTCTGGAGTTTAACGATACGCAAATTCGTGCCTCCTTTGACTCGGTATCCTTCATGAGTAAGCTAATTGAAGGTAAGTTCCCAGACTACAACCGTGTCTTACCCAGCCCTGAGTCCAATCCGAAATCGATTGTTTTAAATCGTGAACTCCTCCAAAGCGCCTTACGTGAAGTGGGGGTCATGACTTCGGATAAGTTCCACGGAGTTCGTTGGGTGTTGCGTAAGAATGAGTTGCTCATTCAATCGGTCAACAATGAGCATGAAAATGCTTTGAACTCTTTACCAATCCAGTGGGACTATGAAGAAATGGAAATGGGCTTCAACATTACCTACTTAGCCGATGTACTCAGCATCTTGAAGAATAATGAAGTGAAATTTAGCTTCTCCTCTTCGGCCGGTAGCGTGCTCATTACGATGCCCGATTCGCCGGATCGCTTCCGCTATGTTGTGATGCCCATGCGTATTTAACCCAAGGAATTCCCATTTCTTAAGGCTTCGTATGCAAACCGATCAATGACACGGTCATTGGTCGGTTTACCCGTTAAATTAACGCGGATTTTTCTCAAAAGTTTGCTTATTGACTCGGCTCCTTAAATGGTGAGCCAACATGAGGTAAGGATAAAAATTTATGTCTGAAATTGAACCAGTGAAGGGAGACGATATTAAACCAGCCCACGCCTATGACGAATCCAGTATTCAAATCCTTGAAGGGCTGGAAGCGGTCAGAAAACGTCCTGGTATGTATATCGGTGATACGGCCGATGGCTCTGGTCTCCATCATTTGGTCTATGAAGTCGTAGACAACTCCATTGACGAAGCGTTAGCGGGGTATGCAACCAAAATTCAGGTGACGATCCACACCGATAACTCCGTCTCTGTGGTGGACGACGGCCGTGGCATTCCCTCGTCGATCAAGTGGGACGATAAACATGACCCCAAGCGTAGTGCTGCTGAAATTGCCCTAACAGAATTGCATGCAGGGGGTAAATTTGATGACAACGGTTACAAGATTTCTGGTGGCTTGCATGGTGTTGGGGTCTCTTGCGTGAACGCCCTGTCGACATGGTTACGCCTGACGGTCCGACGTGATGGTTTGACGAAAACACTCGAATTCGAACGAGGCAAGGTGGTCAACCGCCTCATGGAAGAAGCAGTGAACCCGCATACTGGGGTAAAAGAAATGACCTCTCCGATGAAAACGGTGGGGCCAACGCAACGTCGCGGCACTGAAGTCCACTTTTTACCAGACACAACGATTTTTGAACAAGTCACCACCTTTAGTTATGACACCCTCTTGTCACGCTTACGTGAACTCTCGTTCTTAAATAGCGGGGTGTCGATTACGTTAACCGATCAACGTACCGCGCACGAAGCCCACCTTCAAACAGACAAAGGCCTTGTCGCGTATGTGGAATTCAAAAACCAGACTCGCAATGTCATTCACCCGACCATTTTCCATGCTCGTGAAGTCGTGATGAGTAATGGGGTTCCGGTGGATGTGGAAATTGCGATGCAGTGGCAAGACGGCTATAACGAGGTACTGTCTGCCTATACGAACAATATTCCGCAACGCGACGGTGGTACTCACGTGACCGGTTTACGCGCAGCGATGACGCGTGTGTTGAAAAACTACATTGTGAATAACGAAATCGGCAAAAAAGCCAACGCCAAAAAACTGATCGAACCCGAAGGGGACGATATGCGCGAAGGCCTTACCTGCGTCTTGTCGATTAAAGTACCGCAACCCAAATTCAGCTCTCAGACCAAAGATAAATTGGTTTCTAGCGAAGTTCGTCCTGCTGTTGAAGAAGTCGTTGCTCGTGAACTCGAACTCTTCTTGGAACAGAACCCGAACGATGCCAAGATCATTTGTGAAAAAATTGTGGCTGCGGCTCGCGCTCGCGAAGCGGCTCGCAAAGCGCGTGATATTTCTCGCCAGAACTTCTCTGGCGGTGGCCTGCCAGGTAAGTTAGCGGATTGTCGTGAAAAGAACCCTGCCAAGAGCGAACTCTTCCTGGTGGAAGGGGACTCCGCGGGTGGTTCTGCCAAACAGGGGCGTGACTCGCAATTCCAAGCGATTTTACCCTTACGCGGTAAAGTGCTCAACGTAGAAAAAGCGGCCCAAGATAAACTCTTGGATTCCGAACAAATTCGTATGCTCACTTTAGCCTTGGGCACCAATATTGGCAAAGACTTTGATTTATCGAAATTGCGTTACCACCGCATCATCATCATGACCGACGCGGACGTAGACGGTGCGCATATTCGCACGCTTTTATTGACGCTTTTTTACCGCCAGATGCCTCAACTCCTCGAAGAGGGGCATGTGTACATTGCTCAACCTCCCCTCTATAAGGTTCAAAAGAACCTCAAAGATAAGGGCGTCTTCCTTAAAGACGAAGTAGAAATGAACGCCTACTTGTTGCGCTTAGCGATGGAAGATGCGTGCTTATACAAGAACAAAGCCGCCAAAGAGTCGGGGCTAGCCATCCGAGGAACGGAGTTGGAAACTTTAGTGAATGAGTACTTGCAGTCCTCGGACGTGATTGCTCGTTTACAAGGAGCCATTGATAAGGCCGCGTTAGTCGCTATTACGGCTGGGGTCGAAATTAACCTCTCCAATGAATTTGAAGCGCAACGTTCTGCACAGCAACTTCAGACGGAAATGCGTGACCCGGATGTCAAAACCGAAGCGATTTATGATGAAAACAGTGAGAAGTTCTTATTGAAGATTCATCGCTTAAAGCATGGTAATTACAAGACGACCACCATTACGCCCGAATTCACGCTTTCGGCTGACTATAAGAAATTGAAAGAAAGTGCTGACATGTTGCGTGGTTTGATTGGAGAAGGGGCGGTAGCTGAACGTGGGAAAGAAACCACAGGCATTAAGAACTTCAGTGAAGCGGTCAATTGGTTCTTGGCACAAGCCGAAAAAGGCATTATTCGTCAGCGCTACAAAGGGCTTGGCGAAATGACTGCAGAGCAGCTTAACAGCACCACCATGGATCCGAAAGTTCGCCGTATGTTACGCGTTCGCATTGAAGACGCTGCAAGCGCTGATGCCATTTTCTCCATGTTGATGGGGGATGTGGTTGAACCGCGTCGTGATTTCATTGAAACGAACGCACTCTTTGCAGGCAATATCGATGCCTAACTTATAGCAGTATGGGGATTGCTAAAGCATCCCCATACTGATCCCTCATGCTATCAAGGAGGAGTCACGCCATGACAAGTATCGATAAAAAACTGGTGATTGCAGTGTCATCACGGGCACTCTTTGAACTTGAAGATGAACATCGCCTCTTTGAAGAAAAAGGGTATAAAGCCTTTCGGGATTATCAAGTTCAGCACAAGAAAGATCCCTTAAAACCTGGGGTCGCCTTCCCTTTTGTGCGTCGTTTGCTCAAACTCAACGATAACTTTCCTGATTTATCCCCATTTGATGTGGTCGTGCTCTCGCGGAATTCTCCTGAAACCGCTCAACGTATTTTTAACTCCTGTCGCCACTACAACTTGCCCATTTGTGCTGGTGCGTTTACGTCAGGACAATCCACATTCCCTTACATCCAAGCCTTCGGTGTATCGCTGTTTTTAAGTGCCAATCGTGAAAACGTAAATAAGGCCATCCAAGCTGGGCTACCGGCTGGGCTCGTCTTACCTAGTAGTATTTCGGATGAAGACGATGGGTGCTCACTACGCATTGCCTTTGACTTTGATGGCGTAATTGCGGATGATGAAAGTGAGCGTGAATACCAAAAAGAAGGACTTCAAGGATTTCATAAACTGGAGCAACAAAAGGCACTACAACCTCATGCCCCTGGGCCCTTGCGCAATCTGTTTGAGTTACTCTCGCATTTTCAGCGCCTTGACTATGACCTCCATAGTCCCAACAATCCGTATTTTGACCCAGCGATTCGCATTTCCGTCGTTACGGCTCGCGGAGCTCCCAGTGAAGAGCGTTTAATTACGACACTCAAGCAATTTGGTATGAGCGCAGCAGAACTCTTTTTGCTGGATGGACGCGATAAAAAACCGATTTTAGAGGCGATTCGCCCGCACATCTTCTTTGATGACCAACAACGTCACTTAGAAAAAAGCGTTAACAGTATTCCTAGCGTCTTGGTTCCGTTTGGTATCCACAACACAGAAGAAAAAGCATGAGTCCTTATCCTACGCTTTTTACGCCCATCAAAGTCGGGGCTCATCAGCTGAAAAACCGAATCATCATGTCTCCAGTAACCACTGGGCTTGAAGGGCTTGTGGATTTTGAAAACGAGTGGGTGAACTTCTATCAAGCACGCTCGTCAGATCACGGGCCAGGTCTATTCAATATTCAGCACGGGGCCATCAGTTTTTCAGGTAAAAAACAACCGGATGCTCCCTTTCTGGATCATGTATTTTTCAATAAAGCCTTCCGCCTGACGAGCTTTTTACGTTCTCGAGGTTCGGAAGTCATATTGCAACTCATGCATCACGGGCTCGATGCGTCACACTTTGCCGTGGTCGCTTCGAGCAAACTGCACAACTACGAGACGCTCTATACGAGTCATAAAATTCCGTCCTTGTGGATCGAGCACTATATTCGGCAATATGCGCAACAAGCTGCCAATGCCGTCCGCAAAGGAGGATTTTCCGGAGTAGAGGTCTACGGCGGAAAACTCTCACTCCCTAATACCTTTACGTGTCCCGTCCTCAATAAACGTACCGATAATTGGGGGCAAGAATACCACTTCCGATTTGCTAAAGAGGTGGTTCGTCGTATCCGTGACTACATTGGTCCTACCCCGTTGCTTACCTACCGACTCACTCTGATGGATTTTGTTCCCGAAGGCAATTCGTGGACCGATCTAATTGCCTTTGTCAATGAATTGGAGCATGAAGGGGTAGATATGCTCAGTTTTGACTTTGGGCTCATGAATACCAATATCCCCACGAACTCCGATTTAACGCCACGGGGGGTCTGGTATCCGTTTATTAACGAATTTTCTAAAAAGACCACACTCCCAGTCACCCTCACCACCCCCTCTGCTGCGCCAGAGGCGATTGAAGCTGCCCTCACGCAAGACAATAAAACCCTTGTGGAATTGGATAAAGCGCTCGTTGCTGATCCGCAATGGGGAGAAAAGGTCTTCTACGGAAAAGTCAACGATGTGAATCCGTGTGTACATTGCTCTCATCGCTGTATCACGGAAACCTTCACTGGAGAACGCATCCCGTTATGCTGTGTCTCTAACCCTTACGCGGTCTTTCCCTTTAATCCGAAGCGGATTAACCCGGATCATGCCCAAGAACATTGTCTGATTGTCGGTGGTGGTCCCGCAGGGATGGCTGCAGCCGAACACGCCGCACGTAAAGGGGTCCAAACCGTTCTTATTGATGAAAAGCCGTTTTTAGGAGGGATGTTACGACTCTCGGCAATGATCCCAGGTCGAGAACGCCTCAATCAATTATTGGATTTAAAAGAAAAGCAACTCCTTGCGTTAGGCGTGGAAGTCATCAAAGGAATCAAGGTCACGCGCGAGTGGATCGAGGAACACTACCCTCAACACACCCTGATTTTAGCGACCGGTTGTATCCCGTCCATTCCTGATATTCCCGGCATCGATAGCTTAAATGTACTGACCTTTGAAGATCTCCTATACCGCAAAAGCCCCGTAGGACATCGTGTCGCTGTCATAGGCGACTCTAGGATCGCCTTAGATACAGCACGCTACCTAGTCACTCACGAAGCATTAGAACGCACAGAATGGCTTCGTGCGTGGGGTATTGGTGACCCCAAATCCCATAGGGGAGGTTGTCAGGGGGTGATTCCCTTTGTGGAAGCACCTCAAGGGGCAACGTATTGGGTCACTGAGTTGCAATTGCGCCAACTCAAAGATGCGTTACGACATTCGGAAAAGTTACCTGAGTTGCAATGGATTTTAATGAATGGGGTACAAACGATCACGGAAGCCAGTATCGAGTCTATCGATACGGTTTCCATAAAAATCACGACCCCCGAAGAAACCAATGCGACCAGCTATCGTATTGACCATGTCGTGATCGCAGGGGAGCTTGAACCTCGTGACGAATTAATTCGATCTCTCGAAGAAAACGAGCGAGTTTTCCACACAGTAGGAAGCGTTACCAAACCCAATGAGCTATTTGGGGGGGGACCCAATATGCAGAGCGGGATTGCGCTTATCCGAGAACTCTATAAACCCAAGTAATCCACAATATACTCACAAGCAACACACAACCTAATCCACAGGAATTTAGACTAAAAAAGGGCGTTTTTTAACTCCCTTTTTTACTACCAACCCCTTGGATTTTTGGATTTCGCTCGTTTAAACGCATCACTCTTTCCAAAGTTATCCTATTTAATAATATCTTTAATTAATTTTATAATTAGTAGTGGTATGTAGTAGGGAGAGTACTCTATTGTGGATAACCTCAGAAAGCCCTGCCACACAATGTATCATCAGGTAGAATAACTCAGTGGATAACTTACATTTTTGGGTGTGGAAAAACTGGGGACCGGTGGGCATAAGTCTAAACATTTTATTTGTTGTTGTGGACTTATCCTCTATCACAAATATGTTCACTCTAAGTTATCAACAATTCTATCCACAAAAATAACAACAAATTTGTTTATGAATACTTTAATTAGACCTTGGATCTCTCCCAGAATGAGCCAATCAATGGTGGGGGTTATGACGGGGCTCGGGCATAGCGTTCGCTATCAACGTGGGGAGGTTGTATATGGATCTCCCAACCTCTTTGGTAAGCTCATGTTCATACGATCTGGGGTGGTGGCAAAGGCATTGATTGACCCAGTGCGTGATGAACCGCTGATGTTGTCGTTGGGGACCTCGGGGGCACTGTGTGGTAGTTACGAAAATTTATATGTCAATGATCGCTTACCGCGACGCCACTATTGTCTGACGACCAGTGAGGTGCTTGTCGTCAATCAGGAGCTTTTGCTAAAAATTGCCGACCAGAATGCGGACTGGCAACAGGAGTTGGCGAACTATGCTTCATACTGTGCGCTGTGTGATCGATTAGGGATGTTGGTGAACCGTGCTGGCAGTTTAGAGCAACGTTTTGGAGCATTGATGGTGTTGCTCCAAAGTGAAATGGATCCTGAGATTGAAAAAAATATCAGCTCAACAGGGATCGACTGGATGCCTTTATTTATTTTCCCTGCCTTTAAGAGTATGTCGATTGTGCTCGATAGTGACGCGACGGAGCTCCATGAGGTGGTGCGTAACTGGAATACTCAAGGAATCATTCGACGCCGAGCGGGAAAACTATGGGTGAAGCGAGCAGTTTTTTATGACTATTGGCGATGGTTGCAACGGTTTGTTCAGCAAAATGCCTAGTTGATTTTAGAAACGAATTACTCAACCAATTAGACTAGCCAACGATACTATAGAGTGTGTAAAGTGTTTTAAACACGAGTATTTTTCAGGGGTTATTTATGAAATTAGTCAAGAACATCACATTGATTGCTCTCAGCGCTGTGGGAGTTTCGATGTTGTCTGGTTGTGTCCCTTTGCTGTTTGGGGGAGCTGCGGCGACTACGGCAACCGTCGCGACCGATCGTCGTTCTACTGGGGCCATTGTGAATGATGAAGTGATGGAAAAGAAGATTTATCTAGATATCACTGAAAAAATTAAACCTGCCGATCACCACATCACTGTGACCAGCTATGACCGAAAAGTGCTCTTGACTGGAGAAGTGTCGACGCAAGCGGCTAAAGATACCGCCGAGCAAGTGGCGAAGGCTAGCTTAGATGTGGAAGGGGTCCATAACGAGTTGGCTGTGCGTCCTCCAGTGTCGGCCTCACAACGGATCAGTGACTCTTATTTAGCGACCAAGGTTCGTAGCCAGATTATTGCGACCAAGAAGATTTCTTTAAATCAAATGAAGGTGGTGGTCGATCGTGGCATTGTGTACTTAATGGGGATTGTGACACCCACCGAAGCAGCCATGACCAAGAAACTGGTTGCGGGGATTGAAGGAGTGCGTCAAGTGGTGGCGCTCTATAGCATCGAGTCGGAAGATATGATTCGTTTGCGCCTCAACCACGACAACCAAACTAAGTCCCAAAATACGTCGACTGAGGGCACTCAGTTCTAGCCGATAGAGACGAAAAAGCCACTCAATACACTGAGTGGCTTTTTTAATGTTTTCAAGGAAGGGAGATTGGAAGCACAATGTTCAGTACGATTCCTAACGTGAAGAGAAGTGCATAGAGCAATCCTAATTTCACGCAACCAAACATGACCGAGTTGAGTTCATAGCCATGCTTGGTTTGGAAGTCTTTCAGCAGTTTGGGTAACCCTGGTACCAAGACCAACGGGAGAAGGATCCAAGGCGTTTTGAGCGTTGCGCAAAACCACAGTAGTAAAACAAACGGTACCACTACCATCGCAAGAAACACAGCCGTGAACGTCCTACTGGAGGTGACGACGGCTAAGGTATGACGTTGGATACTGGCGTCGTGCTCTTTGTCACGCCAGTTATTCACGGCGAGCACAGAGGCTGCAGTAGCACCGATGGCTATCCCGAGTAAGATGGCATTTAGACTCACTGTGTGTGCTTGCAAGTAATAGGTTCCACACACTGCGGTGAGCCCAAAAAAAATCAAAACGAGGAGCTCCCCAAATGGGCTGTAAGCAATGGGCCAAGGTCCCCCCATGTAGCAATAGGCAGCAATGACAGAGACTAGCCCGATAAAGAAGAATGCCCAACCTCCCGAGACGACTAACCACAACGTATTGAGTAGCGCCAGACAGATGGTGATCCCAATCGCGACACGCGCTGTTCCCATCGAAATCCATCCGTTTGCCGTAGCACGAGGGAGCCCTTTGCGATTGCTTTTTTCTGCTTTTCGGACGGTATATCCGAGATCATTCTCCATATTGGTCGTGATTTGCATCAATAACGCCAACGTGAGCGTCAATAGCGCGACGACAGGCGACAGTAGGCGTGTTTCAGCATAGACCAAAGCCAATGCAGATACCACCGGTGCTATCGCAACGCCCCATGTTTTGGGGCGAATAAAGGAGAGCCAGGCTTGGATTAACCCAGGGTACGGAAGTTCCGTTGTCATTTTAGAGCGCCACTTTCACTTTGGGATGTGAGGTAATGGCTCGGTACATGTTATCGAGCTCTTCGCGAGAATTCGCGTGCACCACAATATTGACTGAAATATACTTTCCCGTTTTGGAAAGTGCGGTGGTGGTTTTCGAATTGTCAAAGGTAGGGAACTGCTGACGGGCTAAATCCTCGATAATCTTGGGAAAGTCAGGCTCATTGAGCCCCATCACTTTGATAGGAAAGTCCACAGGAAACTGTAGTAATTCTTTCTGATCGGTTGTCAGTTCAGCCATAATTTTTCTCATGCAAGGTGTAATACGAAACTGGGCAAATTGTACCCGTTCATCCGTGATAAATGTCGATAAACGCAACGCTTTTGGCAAATCTCAATGGGAGTAAAGGTCATGTTGGTTCACTGTGAGAATGCTTTTTATCTCAGTCCTCACATGGTAGACAGATTTGCCGAGGCAAGTATGGTTCTCGAGGTAGTCGCTTCAACCGGCTCCACTAACACGGATTTAAAAAACGCTATTCGTGCTGGGGAAGACTTCCGGTTACCGCGGGTTCGGGTGGCGTATGAACAAACGGCAGGTCGAGGGACACGCGGTCACCAGTGGCTTCAATTACGTGACGCCATTACGTTTAGTTTGGCGTTACCGCTCCCCAGGGAATCAGAAACCGTCACTTTACAAGCAGGGATCGCTTGGGTAAACGCTATTCGTCGTAGTTTTGCCATTCCGATCGGTTTGAAGTGGCCCAACGATCTGTTTATAGAAGGGGCTAAGGTGGGAGGCATATTAAGTGAAGTGGTACAACATCCGCTCCTGGGCACGATGTTAGTGGTGGGAATTGGCACGAACCTATGGGTCCCAGCGGACCAATCTAAAGCCAGTTGGCCAATACGTGGTATCTTTAGCACGCATGAGCAGGCGCGAACCACTCCGTGGGATTCCCTTTTTTTCTCTTGGGTACAACAACTCTATCAGGCGCTCCTGGTGCCTGTGCGAAAGATTTCTTCTGTATGGCATTCTTATGATGTATTCTTAGGGAAGACCGTCACGGTAGACACCCCTCAGACAGAATGGATTGGCATCGTACAGGGTATTAATGCCCAAGGACAGTTGCTCTTAAAAACCCCACATGGGATCGTAACGATTACAACGGGTTCAATTAAAGGCGTAATTTCATGAGTTACATGGTAGAACCGAACAAGTTTCTCTTAGTGGATGCGGGGCATACTGCCATTAAGTTAGCAACACTTGACCGACTAGGAGATCCTGTCACGCTCTATTACCGTGACCCGACAGGTGATTTCCGTGCACAGCTTCGCACCTTATTAAAAAACTTATCGCCTCTGGTCGCGATTGGCTGTTTACCAAATGCTTCTCCCATTGCGGAGCAACTCGAGACGATTCTGAAGACCGAAGTGCAGTACTGGGAACGGTTACGCTCCGAAACCGCTTTTGAATGCCATGAATTTACCCTCAAAAATGGTTATAGCGATCCATCGAGTTTGGGGAGCGATCGCTGGTATGCCGCTTTAGGAGCTTTAAAAAACATTACAAAAGCCCCTTTGGTTATCGCTCAATTAGGGACGGCAACGACGGTAGACGTGGTGAAGAAGATCTCGGAAGGGGTCTTTGTGTTTGAAGGCGGGCATATTGTCCAAGGCTTTGAGATGATGCTTGGTAAACTGGTCGAAGAGATTCCGAGTTTACAGCGTGTTCCTGGGCATATCGTGCCTATTCCCCAGTCGACGGCTGATGCGATTCGAACGGGGGCCTGTGAAGCGCAAATAGGAGTGATTCTACGGACTGTTCAAAAGTTAGGGCTTCCTACACAGACGCAGATTGCGATTGGAGGAGGAGCCTCCTCAGAGCTCCTACCTGTGCTCAGTGAGGTATTTCCTAGCGCCATGATCAAATCCGATTGGGTGTTGGAAGGGTTAGCTCTGAAGGCGTATCAAATTCGAGGAGAGCTCGATGGCTAAAGTTCTATCGTTTATTTTTGTTTGTCTGTTAGGGGTATTGAGCTTTCTGCTTTACCAAGAACAAACAACTCCAGTTAATACGCATACTCTTGAGGCCCAGAGTAGCTTAGGTGCGATGACGGTTTACCCCCCGTATCAAGCGCCAGCACCGACTACTGACGCCACGTCAGCTCCTGAGGAAGGGGCAGAGAAAACGACAGAATCAAGTGTGCCCACTCTTAACCCCCAAAAGGCATCCCTCACAGCACAGAGTGGGGTGACTCCCCCAAGTGACACAAACACGACGGTGAGTGCTACCTCAGGTGCTCAACCAACGACTCCCCCAGGGGAGACCTCGACTTCAAACGCCACGGCCAACACGGAGACAACCGCTGAAACTTCCCCTGCGCAACAACGGCTACTTGAGGAAAACTTTTTAGTTTCCCAAGAAAAACCAGCCAGTGAAGCCTGCTCTATCTATGGGGCAGTGTTGGAGAGTAACCTCCCGAAAATTCACCGAGAGTTGGAGCGGGCTCAAATTACTGCCACCATGAAGGTACTTCCCTCGGAGCAGCGCTCAACCATTACGCTTGTCACCGGTCCGTTCCCCTCGGAGCAAGCGTTGAATCAAGCTCAAGATGCCCTGCAGCAAGTGGGGATTAAATATCAGCAAACCCGAAAGAACAATCGCCCTCAACTGGTGATAGGGCAATTTAACGACCTGACGAAGGCGCAGCTCTTTTTGAATAGCGTAAAAACACGACTCAGTAGTTTAGAGATTCGTGTGGAGCGAGATCGGATGGACGATGGGGTGCGATTTGATTTGGTTTTTCTTGAGATGACCCCATCGCAATTTCGCAAACTCGAAGACTATGCGCGTCAGAGCGCTCATCCGCTTACCGGATGCCCTTATTGATGGGAAAGATGGCGCTTGAAGGTGAAAGCGCCTATACGCAGGTTATTGCGAATAGGCGCTGGGAGTAGAGAACAGGAGGACTAGTTGCTGGGCATAGCGGCTAGGGTGGCCTTGAGATGAGCAAAACGTTGCCGACGGTCTTCAGTGAGCGCCGGTAAGTTGTCACGCAATTTTTTACCCCAAGGGCATTCAGGGAAATAGGTATCGTCTTGCCAGCGAGCAATGATGTGCCAGTGCAGGTGAGGCACCATATTGCCGAATTGGGCTAAGTTGACTTTATCGGGTTGCATCACGTTTTTGACCATATTTTCAATACGCATGAGCAACAACCACATTTCCACGCGCTCAAGTTCAGGTAAGTCAGTGACATCCGGGACATGGCGACGACTGACAAGCCGTAAATAACACGGGAAGTCATCATTCGAAGCGTCGATCAGGTAAAAGTTCTCATTACCCCAAATCATCTGAGGATGATTTTCCGTACAAAGTTCACAAGCCATGATTACGTGTTAGCTCTCTAAGTGAATATAACCATTACTGGTTTCGATGATTTGATAGTCCCACTTTTTATTGCCTTTCATATCCTCAAGCCATGCGGCGGTGGGGGTATCCCATTCATCAAGCATATAGTTGATGAATTGTTCTGCCTCTAAGGGAGTGGCAAAGTTATTCCACTCCCCGTTGGCCCATTGAACAATGACTTGAGTGACACAGTCTCGACGCATGATTAGCGGGGCACGCGAGCAAAGAGCTCTGCAACCCATAACGTTAGCTTTTCAGCATAGTCGAGCTGCAAGTTTTCATTCGGTGCGTGGGCACTGCTATCGGGTAGCAAAGCTCCTGTGTTGATAAAGAACGCTTCTGGGAATGCCTTGGCAAAGTCCGTAATGACGCCAATCGATCCCCCCGCAAACGTGTAACCAACATCATGACCAAAGATAGCCTGAGAGAGTTCATTAGCAGAGGCTTTGAGCCAGTCTGGCATCAGCGGTGCGGCAAACCCAGGCGCCGAATGTTCGTCGGTAATGGTGACGCTGGCGTGATAGGGGATGTCTGTGGTGAGTCGTGCTTTGACATCCGCTAACGCTTGCTCCGCATTGACTCCCGGGGGAATACGGAAGCTAAGTTTCAGCGTAGTATGGGTACGCACAAGACCACTGGCTTTATCTGGGGGTGGTAAGCCATCAGCCCCCAACACTGATAACGTCGGTTTCCAGTTACCAGCAATCACGGCATCAAAGGCGCTGTCTTTCATCGAGACCGTATCGCCTTCGTAGCTAAAGGCTTGACGAGGATCGAAGGTTTCCGCCAGTTTATGCGCGCCTTGAATGTATTCCTCAGGGATTTCGGAATACATGCTTGGGATGAGCACTTCGCCCGTTTCTGCATTTTCCAGACGATCCAATAGGATACGCATAATGCGGAATGAACTGGGTACGATCCCGCTGGCCGTCCCAGAGTGAGAGGCCTTCTTTAAGACCGATACCTTGACAGTTAAGGCAACAATCCCACGAAGTGATTGCGTAAGCCAAACACGCTGATCATCGACAGCAAAAAGGTCCAAAATACAGACCATGCCAGGCTTTCCAATACGATCTTTGTATTGGGCGATGTATTTGGCCATATCGCGAGAGCCCGATTCTTCATCCGTTTCATAGAGACCCGTAATACGGGGGTGAGCGGTTTTGGTTTCCTCCAGCGCTTTCACAGCGGTCACAATACTGTAGAAGTTGTAGCCATCATCGACACAACCGCGCCCCCAAAGTTTTCCTTCTTTGACGACGGGTTTCCACGGGCCCAAATCGGCATCCCAGCCCACCGTTTCGGGTTGTTTATCTAAGTGTCCGTAGCAAAGGACCGATTTGCCGGTATGACCACCAAAAGCAGGAATGTCCATATAGAGCACGGGAGGGCAGTTGGGGAGGCTACTGACCTCAAAATAAGCATGAGGCAATTGGGTTTTCGCCCATCGCACCGCTTCATTGAGCGCATTTAATAATTCACCACGGGCTTCCCAGTTCTTGTCAAAAGAACCTGAAACCGCCGGAATTTCAACGTGTCGGCATAAACCTTCCAACGTGTCGCCTTTCCAGGCATCAGCAATCAACTGTTTCATAACAACCCCTTACTTTAAAATCGGGAACACTTTTATCCCTAAATTCTGTCCAAGTGCCTCAGACGCAGTCTTCGCTATGGATTGCGAAGCGTATTGTCCTAAGATAACACGGTAGCCATTGTTGTCGGGTACGATTCGCGACCCTAATGTTTCCCCCATACTCGATAGGGTGGCTTGAGCATGTGCTAAGAAAGCGGTGGCATTTTCTTTTGAGGAAAAAAATCCGATTTGTACTCCCCATTTGCCCGATGGCGATTCCGCGACGAGGGGCGCTGGAGGTGGGTTGTCATTAGTGGTCTGGACCAACGGTTCACTAAAGCGTTGTGTGATAGGCGGGGCATTGTCAATCAGGCCAGGATCCTTTGACGAAGAGGCGCGAGGTGTACTGGGAGCGTACGTTTCAGGCTGACTCGTGGCGACCGCAGTAGCAGGCAAGACGGGAATGGGCGTCACTTTCACATCATCCGAATTATCCTGTGCCACTTGGGTTGAGGGAGCACTCGAGTCGTCGTACTGATGATTACGAATTTCACTAAAGGTGAGGCGGCGCACACGCACACGTGCCGTGCCTTTATTGTGATAGCCGAGGCGGCGGGCCGCACCAAACGAAAGGTCGATCACGCGGCTATTTAAAAATGGGCCCCGATCGTTTACACGAACAATCACGTGTCGCCCATTTTCCAAATTAGTGACTTCCGCATAACTCGGTAGCGGTAAAGTCGGGTGTGCCGCCGTCATGGCGAACATGTCATAGGTTTCCCCAGTGGCGGTGCGCTTGCCATGGAATTGTTTTCCATACCAAGAACCCATACCGGTTTGACTAAACGGAATATCTTCCGTAATGGGGGTATAGGTTTTCCCTAAAACTTGATACGGTTTCAAGGTTCCTGCTTTAAAGGGTTCCACGCGAGGGACAGCGTCCGCTCCATCGCTTTGGTTGGTGTCAGGGGGACCATCATGCTGGTAAAACTTTCCACTCGAAGATCCGGGACCGGTACTAGAACAAGCGCTTAGAAGTAAAGGGATAATGACGAGTAGGGGAAAATAAAATCGCATGAAGCACCTGTAACACAGTCGACTATTTGGTTTGAGAACGCTGTTGGGTTTCTGCTGAAATGGAGAGCAAGATTCCAGAACAAATCCCGAGAATCATGAGGGCGGTCCCACCGTAACTCATAAAAGGAAGGGGAACCCCTACGACCGGTAGAATGCCACTAACCATACCCATATTGACGAACGTATACGTGAAAAATATAGACCCAATGGCCCCCGCTAGCAACCGAGAAAATCGATTCGTTGCATACGCAGCAATATAAAAGCTTCGACCAATCAATATGGCATAGAGAATGAGCAAGATTACATTGCCCACAAAGCCAAACTCTTCACTGTAAACCGCAAACAAGAAGTCACTGGTACGTTCAGGAATGAAGTCCAAATGGGCTTGGGTTCCCTCCATCCAGCCTTTCCCCCAAAACCCGCCTGAGCCAATGGCGATGAGGGCTTGATTAATATGGAACCCTTTTCCTAAGGGGTCACGTGAGGGATCCAAAAGGGTCAAGATGCGTTCCTGCTGATAGTCATGCAGCATGGTCCAAATCAGAGGAAGGGAAAGTACAAAAGCGGATACCGCTCCCACAATAATTTTTAGATTGAGTCCTGCGAAGAAAATCACCGAAAGTCCAGCAATCGCGACCAAAATGGCGGTTCCTAAGTCGGGCTGCTTCAAGATAAACCCCACTGGGATCAGAAGAAGGACTAACGCAAACACATGATCCAGCAAGCAGGTGGCTTCGCCGCGCTTTTGGTAGTACCACGCCAACATTAAGGGGGTGGTGAGTTTCATGATTTCAGAGGGCTGAATGCGTACACCAACGTTAAGCCAACGGGTTGCCCCTTTCACTGTGATCCCAAAGAGGTGCGTCATGAGTAGCAGCACGCATCCTAATATAAAAAGCGGAACTGCCACGCGCGCGAGGGCCTTCATAGGAAGACACATCATGAAAAAGAGGACCACTGCTGCTACGGCCAGATTGCGAATCTGATCTTCCATACGCCACGGCATGCTATAGCTGGCCGAAAAGAGTGCGATAAAGCCGATCGTACTGATCAGTACGACCACAGACAAAATCACAATGTCCACTTGGGCAACACGGTGAAAAAGGTGACGTAAACCGCGACCAAACACAAACGAAAGATTATCTATGGATGTGATGGGATCGGTTCATTATTCTTCTCCGGAGCAGGCGAGAAACGGGTTT
>CAJJMF010000024.1 GCA_905192805.1 uncultured Sutterella sp.
AAGCAAAGTGCCTGAACTGGGCTCATATAATTGAGGTTGCATTGCCATAGTCCACTCCTTAAAAAAATGGGCTTGTGAACGTCACACCAAGTAAAGCGCTTCGGCCCCCTTGCCGAGAACCTTGACGATAGAGATGAGTGAATTTTTAACTACTTACTGGCCGTTATGCCTTTTTGTTGTAACTCTGCTTTGGAGAGAGTCGGGGCTACTTCTCGCATCCCTCTATGCGGGGCTTCACTTCACTGGGTGGGTTGAAGCGTGCAGTATAGTCCTCTTAGCAAACCTCTGCTTTCTTATGATCGGGTATTTACCCATCGTGAGAACTAAGCAAACTGCAACAAAAAGTATTACACAAAATGTGCCCCACACAATTACAATAGACATAATAGGTTTTGCTCGGCTCATGAGAGTGTTTTGGCTTGCCCATATTCCTCGTGATTACCCACTGATCTACATGAAAAGCCTGTGGCAATCTGCTGACTCGCATGGTGTCCCCCGACGTCACGTTATGCTGGCAATCTTGCTTGCAGGTGCATTGTGGTTTTACCCGATTGGGGCCCTGCTGTCGTGGATTCTTGATAGCATAGTCACTCAAGGGAATGCCCTCGTGGTAGCACGGTATCAATTCTCGGGTTTCGCCCTGATTGCCATTGTTTTAGGCGTGGTGATTCGTATGGTGTTCGAACGAGCACGGATACGCTTACAACCTCCCTCATAAGGCAATCAAAGAGCCCAGCACACCCCCATGCAAAGGAGTTTTTCATGCGAATTCTGGTCGTTGAAGACGATGACATGATCGGCGAAAGTGTCGTAAGTTTTTTGGAAAGTGAGGGTTATGCCGTCGACTGGGTGACCGATGGGCGAGCAGCCCTTTTGGCACTCAAAACTACCCCCTTTTCTTTGGCGATTCTTGACTTAGGACTCCCTGGAAAAGACGGCTTACAAGTGCTCAAAGAGATGCGCTCCGACCACAATACCACGCCCGTGCTGGTCACTACCGCTCGGGACACGGTCGATGATCGTATCAAGGGACTCGATAATGGCGCCGATGATTATCTGGTCAAACCTTATGACTTAGACGAATTAGTCGCTCGTGTTCGTGCCTTGATTCGCCGTTCAGCAGGTCGTGCAGACCCAGTGATTGAGCGTGGTGAATTACGTATTGCGCCCGCCACGCGTGAAGTCACATTCCGCGGTGAGCCCGTTATCTTGTCCTCAAAAGAATATGCACTGCTCGCTGCTCTCGCAGAACGCGATGGGGTAGTTTGGAGTCGCTCTCAGCTAGAGGAACGCCTGTATAACTGGGACAATACCGTGGGTTCGAATGCTATTGAAGTGCATATTCACCACTTACGTAAAAAGTTATGTGACAGCGCCATCAAAACCGTCCGCGGTGTTGGGTATTTGTTAGAGACCTAGAACGGATTTCGATCCTGATGCGCTCGATTCGTCAAAAGCTACTCTTTACCTTATTAGGGGCACTGCTGGTGGCTGGGTTTAGCACAGCCGCCGCAACCTTTTTTTCTGCCCAGACCGAATTCAGTCTCTTTATGGATACCCATCTAAAAGAGACTGCGGAATCCCTGCGAGAGTCCCTCTTGCAAGCCTTTCGTGACGGGCAACATCCTGAACGCCTTACCATTGTTGGTGACGCTCAGTCCTATCACATTACTGTGCAGGTCTACGACTCCACGACCAATACAGTCTGGGTGCGCCAAGGCAATAAACACCTGCCCTTTACGGAAGAGCCTGGGTTTACCACCGAAAAACTCGATGGTATTAATTGGCGCTCTTACTCCGTGGCCGCTGGTCCCCTCATCATCACCGTGGGCCAAGATATCGCTGTTCGCACCCAATTGGCAGCAGCCTCCGCCTTCCGTGTGTTGCAACCTCTGTGCTTTTTGCTTCCCTTTATCGCGATCGCTGTTTGGATCGTCGTGGGGGATGGTTTAGCTCCGCTTGAGCGCACCGCTCGCTCGGTAGCACGTCGTTCGCCCACCTCACTTGAACCGATTTCGACCAAAGGGCTTCCACAAGAACTGGCTGGACTGGTGCTCAACATTAACTCCTTACTGGAACGACTCCGGGAGAGCCTCTCTGCGCAACAACGTTTCGCTTCCGATGCAGCTCATGAATTGAGAACCCCCCTCACCGCGATTAAGTTACAAGTGCAACTAGCCCAACGAGCGAAGACCCCGGAAGCACAGGAAAAATGCTTCGAACGACTGAATGAAGGTATCAACCGTGCCACGCGACTGGTCCAACAACTGCTCACCTTGGCACGCCTTGACCCTGATGCGAGCGCGAAAACGCTCACTACGGTGAAACTCGACCTATTAGCCCATAGTGTGGCTGAGGATATGACGCCGATTGCGCAACAAAAGGCGATCACCGTCGAAGCAAAGTCGGAGCCTGCCTCCACCGACGGCATGGAAGACGCTATCCGTTTGATGATGGCCAACCTTACCGACAACGCCATTCGGTATACACCAGAAGGTGGGCGTATTGAAATTCGTACCTATACCATTGAACAAGACCAAAGTGTGATTGAAATTGCTGACAACGGACCCGGCATTGCTCCTGAAGAACGCCAGCGCGTATTTGACCGGTTCTACCGCGCCCTAGGAACCAAAACCTCTGGCACGGGACTCGGACTCGCCATCGTCAAACGAATCGTTGACATTCACCACGGCACCATCGATATCAGCGACGGCCTTGATGGGAGAGGAACGACATTCAAAATTGTCTTACCTAAGCTAGGTGCCTCCAGCACAACAGCTTAGGAAAAGCTTTGAGTTTTCAGTAACTTATTATCAGCCTTTTGAATCTGTGATTTGTTACAAACTTAACCTAAATCGGGCAAGGGTTACGAAGGATATGCAACTTGACCAAAGCACTTGTACTAAAGTAACCCTATCGTTTATGGATCAGCGGGGAAGATACCCCTCTTTGCGGAGAAATATTTGATGTTGACTAAATTTTTTACTCGTTCGACCCTTGCTTTGGCCATGGCTACTGCGCTTGGTCTCTCTGTGACACTCTCTACCCCCGTCGAGGCGGCCGTTTTTGGTTCGGATACGCAAGCTCAGGCAGGTCAATTGCCTGACTTTGTTAGTTTGGTAGAAAAAAATGGGCCCGCCGTGGTCAATATTCAAACCGTACGAAAAGCACGTAAATCCTCTGGTATGAGCGGGATGTTGCCTCCTGGTTTGGATGAACGTGGAGCAGAAATTTTCCGTCACTTTGGCATTCCGTTTGATTTTGGTGAAATGATGCCCCGTGAAATTCCGGAGCAACGTGGTACGGGCTCGGGCTTTATTATTTCCTCGGATGGTCTCGTGATGACCAATGCTCACGTGGTGGCGGATGCGGATGAGCTGATTGTCCGCCTCACCGACAAACGTGAATTCAAAGGCAAAGTCTTAGGTTCTGATACCCAGACTGACATTGCGATTGTCAAGATTGATGCCAAAGATTTGCCCGTGTTGCGTATGGGGGACTCCTCCAAGCTGAAAGTTGGGGAGTGGGTAGCCGCTATCGGCAGTCCCTTCGGACTGGACAATACCGTGACAGCAGGTATTGTTTCGGCCGTATCTCGTGATCTGCCGAGTGACCAATATGTTCCCTTTATTCAGACAGACGTGGCGGTCAACCCGGGCAACTCTGGCGGTCCGCTCTTTAACATGAAGGGGGAAGTGGTCGGGATTAACTCGCAAATCTTCTCCACCTCAGGTGGCTTTATGGGCTTGTCCTTCGCTATTCCTATCGACTTAGCCATGCAGATTAAGGATCAGCTCGTTAAAGATGGGAAAGTCACACGTGGTTATGTCGGCGTTTACATTCAGGAACTTGATCAAGAGTTGGCGAAGAGCTTTGGGTTAGAAAAACCCGAAGGGGCCCTCGTCACCAAAGTGGAAAAGGGTAGCCCTGCGGAAAAGGCGGGCTTGAAGACGGGTGACGTGATTGTGGCGGTGAATGATCAAGCCGTCAACAATTCCATCGCCCTGCCGCGTATCGTTAGCGTCTTGCCCCCTGGTAAGAAAGTGCAATTCACGGTGATTCGTGACCAGAAAAAGCAAACGCTCGATGTCACGATTGGCGTGAATAAGAACGCAAAGAATACCAGTAATGCAACGCCTGCCGATGAGGTGAAATTAGGGGTCACGACACGCCCCTTAACGGAAGAAGAAGTCAAGAAGTATGAAACCGAAGGCTTACTCGTCACCAAAGTGGAAGGGTTGGCTGCGAAGTCTGGGGTACGCCCGGGCGACATTCTGGTGTCCGCCAATGGGAAAGCCCTGGAAGGGGTTGACGACCTCAAAGCCGAACTCCGTGGCTCAAAGGTTCTCTTACTCATTCAACGCGATGGTGGTCGTATCTTCTTGTCGGTGAAATTCCCCAAGAAAGACGAATAACCCTTAAAGAAAAACCGCACATTCAGTGCGGTTTTCTGCGGCAAGCCTAGACACCGTAACGCCCCTCGTTACGGTGTTTTGCTTTATACCGTGGTCTCCGTTTCTCCCTTGAGATTCACAATAAAGCGTGAGCCACCCGGTACGTTTTCATGAGTCAATGTCCACTTGCAGCGCTGACAAACCCGTTGCACAATCGAGAGCCCCAGCCCATAACCCATAGCATCTCGACCATTGGACGCTTGGCGACCTCGATAAAACGGTTGGAACATTTTGACCACTTCATCCGAATCAATACCCCCAGCACTATCCGTGACCGTTAAACCCTCGGGCGTTTCGCGGACGATCACTTCACCTTGTTGAGTATAGTGAATCGCATTACGCACGAGGTTATTAATCACACTGCCCAAAAGAGACATCGGAAACATCCCAGTGCACTCATGCGTTGGAATGACACGGAACGTAATACCGCGCTTTTTAGCCTCAGCTGCCCAAGAATCTTCGATGCGTTGTAGGAGCGAGGGTATCGTATCCGCCTCTGAAGCACCATAACCACGAGAGTCACGTGCAAAAGCAAGAAAGTCGTCGACTAAGAGATGAATATCCCGTGCCGCAATGCGAGCACGTTCCAGTTGGCGACGTTGGCGGTCCGTTAACTCCGAATCACTGAGTAGCTCCAAGCTTCCCTCAATCACATTCAGAGGATTACGGATTTCATGACTCACGTCCCCGGTGTACATCTGCTCTCGTTCAAGTGCTTGGTGTAAGCGTTGAAGCGCACTGTCGCAGCACTCAGCCAAAATGGTGATATCGTCATGAAGAGGAATCTTGGAAATCGGCCGGTAGTGGTTGGCCGCACTGGATTCGGTCACTTCTTGCGCCAAACGTTTCACAGGATCCATGACGATGCGATAAAAAATGAGCCCCCAAATCAAACCCAATAAACAAATCAACCCAGCCACCAAAAGCACAATGTTTTGCATGACTTGCTCGACTTCATTAATGTCACGCTGATCCTTAACGAGGATATAGTCATGGCCATGTATCCGTTCTCGGAACACAAACAGCGCTTGGTTGGGATTCTCCATTTCCGAAAATCCCAAGGGGGAAGTGTTGAACTCCTCCGGGATGGGCGTCGTCCAAGGGTGGTCTCCATAGAGCCAAACACCATCGTTTACCTGAGGAGCGACATTATTTTCCAAGGCTTTGACTTTGGCATGCAGTTGGTCCGCCATATGTTCGCCCGAAAGCCTCAATTCAACCCACTCAAACCCATAATAAAGGGCAACGGAATAAAACAGCGTCACCCCGGCCATCACGACGGTTGATGCCAAAGCGATGCGCTGTCCAAGTGTCGCGTTCCGTAAAAACCGTTTTCCACCTCGGATAATCCACTTTTTCAGCATAAAGTCTGCTCTGATAAAAAAGGGACGGAGCCATCCTGTTAAGGGAGAAACTCCGTCCACACGACTTGTAACACTTAGGCTCGGATTGACCAACCAATCCCGGTATGGGTCAAAATCAGCTTCTTTTCAAACGGCTTATCCACGACTTGACGTAACAAATACACATTGGCACGTAAGCTGTCAGAGTCGGGAGGTTCTCCCCCCCATACCACACTTTCTAAACGTTCACGACGCACAATATTGGGGCTTTGACGCATCAGTTCATTTAAAATTTTCAGTGACGTGGGCTTTAATTGCAGCACCTGGCCAGCACGGGTCACCTCCAGCGACTTCACATCAAAGACTAAATCCCCCACTTGCAACTTTTCAGGACTGGAGCGACGCAACGTCGCCTCGATGCGAGCACATAGTTCTCGCAAGGCAAACGGCTTGGTAATGTAATCGTCAGCCCCGTTTTCTAGCCCTTCCACGCGATCATCAATACTGGTATTGGCCGTACACAGCAGAATGGGTAATCGAATCCCTCGGTTACGTAGTTCTTTGCAGTACGACAGTCCATCTTTGCCAGGCATGTTCACGTCGAGCAGGATCAAATCGAATTTATTGCGATTCAGCAAATATTCTGCTTCGATGGCATTCAGTGCCCCTTGGGCTTTCCAGCCTTTTGATTCGCAGGCATCGAGCACATTCTCGATGTGCCCCCAATCATCATCCACAACCAAAATTTCGTAGGTCATGTCTTTAACCTCTCTTGCGCCCATTATGCGCATTGGAGACTCACCCCACATCAGGGTGCACTCATGGATAACACTGGAACGTTTCAAGAAATTCCTAATCTCTCAAAACAGCTTCTTTGTATTAAAAACAAAAATATATCATATCTATACAAATTAGCTCTCAGGTCATCAAAATAATTCCCTGATTTTTATAGAGAATTTGATCATACATTTGACGCTATTTTCACGTCAATTAACATCCATATCAGGTATTGGGATTAACCCTAATCATCGTCATTTCTTGATTCTCATCAGGAAATCTTAAATCCCCTTAAGAACCAAGGGTTTTTACTAGGGTTAGGCACCCATCCTTAGAACAGCAAGCATTTGAGGGGTAGCCTACTGTTTATGAAGTAGCTAATTCGTAGGAAAACTAAAGGCTGTAAAAGGGGTTTTACCCCTCTATAGAGGTAGTTTCTTATGATCTCCTTAAGGACAGTCCTGCTTTTACCTTCCAAGCCAAAGCAGCGGATCCAACCTTCAGCAAAAGTTCCTGTTTTGAAAAACTTTTGAGCACTGTCCTAACTATCCTTAGGAGAATAATAAATGTTATCTTCCCAGAGATTAGTCCGTCAAGGACTTTTTACCCTGTTAATCGGTCTCGGTATGGCAACAGCGACAATGGCTGCTACGGCTCCGGCGACTGATTCGAAGAGCCCCTGCCTCACCTGTCACGTTGATGCTGGTAAGCACTATGCCAATACACGCCATGCTGTCAAAGATGGTCGTACGCCTGGTGACAACTGTGCCACCTGCCACGGTGAAACGTTGCGCCACATGAGCAATCCCACCAAAGAAAAACCGCAGTTTACGTTTAAGAAAGACGTGAAAGGTTTCATGGATGAAAAGACGCTCGCCGAAAGCAATGCAGTTTGCACCAGCTGTCACAAAGGTAGCACGCAAAAGCACTGGGCCGGTTCTGAACACGAAAGTGCTCAAGTCGGGTGCGTGTCCTGCCACTCGAGCCACAAAGCCGATATCGCTTTGAATCCGAAGACGAGCACTGCCCTCTGTATCTCCTGCCATACTGATCAGAAGGCTAACCTCTTCAAGACCTCGACGCACCCGTTGCTTTCGGGTCAGATGAGCTGCGTTTCCTGCCATAACCCGCATGGTGCTGGTGCTGGTTCGGAAAAACTCTTAAAGACCACCAACAAGAATGACACTTGCTTTACCTGCCACCCCGGCAAGCGTGGTCCTTTTGCCCATGCTCACGAAGCTGTAACCGAAGACTGTGGTAACTGCCACAATCCTCATGGTACTAACCGTACTGCCATGTTGAAGCAAAACGAGCCGATGTTGTGCTTGAGCTGCCATGCTACTGGCCATCACAACGCCGCCACGAACGAAAAGGCCTTGACCCGTGCTGGTTGCTTGACCTGCCATCCGCGTGTCCATGGTTCTAACGCTAATGCTCGCTTCACGCGCTAAGGGGAGAATTCACCATGAGTAAGAAAGTCTTAACACAACGTACGGCTCTCGCTTGTGCAGTCAGTACCGCTACGGCCCTCTTGGGCATGACCTTTGCTATGCAGGCGCATGCTTTCAATGAAATTCCGTTGACGCTCGATGCGGCTCAGGCTGTTGCAGAAGCCGATCAACAATCGAGTATTTCGGCTGGCATCTCGGCGAATTACATTTCAGGGGAAGGCAAGAGCACTGCTGAAGCTTGGAATGGCTATGACTCTGCCAAAGTCGCTGCCGATGTGGATGTGAATTTGGTTGGGGGCGAAGGCCCTGTGAGCTGGAACGTTCAAGGCACTGACCTTGGCACGCCCATTCCCGAAGTGACGGGTAGCTACGGCGTTGCCAGCAAGTGGGATGTGGATGCTCGTGTGAAGCGTTTCCGCCACGTCTCCACTATTACGGGGATTGTCCCGGACAATCTCGTCGCCTCAAATAAAGTGAACTGGGCGTTGGCAGCTCCCATGCAGACTGCCGAACAAGTGCACGATGTGTATGCCGTTAATGGTCGTCTTTTCATTACTCCGCAAGCTACGTTAACAGGCGGGTATCAGATTGATGCTCGCTCTGGAGATGTGGCCCGCGCTGCAGGCTACCGTGACCACGGCGGTTCGGGTGCAGTTGTCCGAGACATTATGGTCGGACTTGATGATGAGCATCACCAAGTTAAAGTAGGCACCGAATATGTCGGCAGTAACTGGACTGTCGGGGCCGACTACTATCTATCCAAATATGTCAACCACGAAGATTTAATGCTTCGCCCGATCTTAACTGACCAAGGCATCGTCTTCGCTGCCTCGTCACTCGATCCATCGAACACCTTACATCGTTTGAGCTTCAACGGTTCGTATCAACCGACGGACCGTACCACGCTCTCTATGCGAGGGGCCTATAGTTGGTCGACCTTGGACTCCGATTATTGGACCATGGTTAATAATGCCAAGCGAATTGACCAAACGGTTGCTCGAGACATCGATGCCTCGATTAAGATCCCTGAGTTTGCTGTGGGTATTAGCTCACGCCCGTTCGACCCGCTTAGCGTTAAGCTCGACTACTCGTATCGCAAAGTCGATCAACGTTTGAGCGATGTAACCAATTGGTATGAAGGTGACTACACCGAAAATAAAGTCACGGGTAGCGCAACTTATAACTTTGGTAAGGGTTATTCGGCAAAAGTTCATGGCAAATACATGAAGCGTGATTATGTCGAAACCATCCATTCGGCCAAGACGTATTCGACAGGGCTTGAGTTGCGTAAGCGACTCTCTACCGCCCTCTCGGGTAGCATCGGCTACACGTATAGTGGTCGAGACACGGATTGGCACGAAGGCGTTGAAGCCTTCACCTGGAACTTAATGGGGTATGATCAGCACGCGTTCAATGCACGCTTAAGCACGAACCCCACCGATGCCTTAACGATCAGCTTGCTGGGTAGCCTCTATAAGCGCGACTACAAGTTGGATAAAGAAGACATCGCTGAATCCTCTGCTTTACAGAGCACGGATGGCTTCTTGCTCGGCGTCGATGTGGATTGGGCTCCGACCCGTGATTGGAATGTGTTTGCCTTCTACAACTACGACTACATCACCAGTTACGAACGTTCTGACTGGTACTACTCTCGTGGCAAGATGCAAGTCACTTGGGATACCGACATCAAGAGTGCCTCGCATACCTTTGGTCTTGGTTTTGGGTTACACCCCCAAAACCAGCCCTGGAAGGTTAGCTTCCGCTATGTCTTTGGCTATGACACGGACAAGTACAATGTCAAGTTACCGGTAGACAATCACACGAAGACGCACTACGCTGCTGCTTCGCTGGATTATCAACTCAATAAGAGTTGGACGCTCATGGGTAA
The DNA here is from genome assembly GCA_905192805.1 of uncultured Sutterella sp. Classification (GTDB taxonomy): domain Bacteria; phylum Pseudomonadota; class Gammaproteobacteria; order Burkholderiales; family Burkholderiaceae_F; genus Sutterella. The sequence goes on from CAJJMF010000024.1 coordinate 9,914, forward strand.
TGCCGTGTATGGCCATGGGTCGGCCTATGACTTACACCGCTCCTTGGACGATGTCACCGAGGGTGACCACGCTGTGGAATTGACCATGAGCCCGAACTACAACGCTTTTGGTGTGTTCGTCGGCGTGAAGTACTTGCTCCCGTAAGCTCTTCATCTGGGAAGCGGGTCACTGCCAGTTGGGTTAGTAGTTATCTCCTGACCTGACTGGCGGTGAAACGGATTTCCTCATGACTTCACTTTAGAAGTCTCAACACAGCAATGGGTTGGCTCACACCTCAGGAGCTGGCCCATTGTGAGTCTTCCTTTTACCCTGTAAGCCATGCTGTCCTAGAGGCAAGACTTACAGGTTTTTTTGCGCGAAAACACAGCGAACTCACTAAGCCACGTTTAAACCCTTCCTTCACGCTTAAATCCCCATAGACCGTGCGGATGCACGAGCGGGTCACAACGATTTTGACTACCCATTCAGTCTGGCAATCCCTCTCTGCATTCTGCTTGCTCACCGAATAGACTGATCCGTGCAAACGTTACGCCATTCAGTGCCAAAGCATGATCAGCGCCCTCCCTGATGGCCACAAACGCAAACCGTTCTCTTGGCGTACGTCGTGGATGGTCTATCCTCAACGACTTCATACCAAGTCAATATGACTGGCAAAAATAATCCCCAATGACCTCTCAATCATTGGGGAGAAAAGGGAGTCGAAACGCTTTAATCTTTAGGAGTGAGCGTTATCATCGTGAGCTACCTTAGCCAGTTCTGCGCGACTCGGGTGTCCAATAGTCGTATGAAGCTTCGTATTATCAACTTCTTTACACCAATGCCCAACCACCACGCAGGCGATACCATTGCCAATCATATTGGTTAAAGCACGAGCCTCTGACATAAAGCGGTCAATCCCGAGAATCAATGCAAGCCCCGCAATAGGCACATGCCCCACGGCAGACAGCGTAGCAGCTAACACAATAAATCCCGAACCAGTGACCCCAGCAGCCCCCTTAGAGGTCAATAACAACACTGCCAATAACGTCAATTGCTGGGTAAGCGTCATGTCTACATCACACGCCTGCGCAATAAACACCGACGCCATCGTCAGATAGATGGCCGTTCCGTCTAAGTTGAAGGAATACCCCGTCGGAATCACCAACCCCACGACCGAACGAGACACCCCCGCTTGCTCCATCTTAGACATCATACGAGGCAAAACCGACTCAGATGACGAGGTACCTAACACAATCAAAAGTTCTTCCTTGATGTAGTTGAGGTAACGAAGGATGGAGAAACCATGGATCTTACAAATACCACCCAAGACAATGAAAATGAAGAGTAGGCACGTCAGATAGAACGTCCCCATGAGTTTTGCCAGCGGAAGCAACGAGGCAATCCCGTACTTACCAATAGTAAATGCCATGGCACCAAACGCCCCGACTGGGGCCACGCGCATGATCATGCCCACAATCTGGAACAGCACGTGCGAGGTCTTTTCGATCACGTCAAAAATTAACGTGCCGCGACCACCAAACTTATGTAAGGCAAACCCAAAAAGCACAGAGAAGAACAATACTTGCAGAATATCGCCTTCAGCAAACGCCCCCACAATGGTATGCGGGATGACATTCATAAGGAATTCGGTCGTGGAGTGCATCTTGCCAGGCCCTGTATACGCGGCCACAGCCTTCGTATCCAAGCTCGATACATCCACATGCATACCAGAACCTGGTTGCAAGGTGTTCACGATCACGAGACCGATCACCAACGCTATCGTTGAGACCACCTCAAAGTACAGCAAGGCGAGACCCCCCGTTTTTCCCACCTTTTTCATATCTTCCATACCCGCAATCCCTGTCACAACGGTACAGAAAATGACGGGGGCAATGACCATTTTAATAAGTCGAATAAAGCCATCCCCTAAGGGCTTCATTTGAGCGCCCAGTTCAGGGTAGAAATTCCCAAGGAGTACACCAATGATAATGGCGCAAATCACCTGAAAATACAGCACCTTGTAAATCGGTGTTTTCTGATTTGCTTTTCCTGACATGTTAGGATTCCTTTTTTTTCGTCAAGGGGTATGAATTTTTAGGTTGGCCTCATGATAAAAATGAGAGGAGGCTCTCAATGATACTGAGGTTTATTCTGGCTCGCCAATCTTTCCCACAAAAAAGCGGAAGTTATTGATCTTCCGCTTTTTTGATTGACTCCGACAAGAACTAATACGGTATTTATCCCTTGAGTGAGCCCTGACGATAGGCTTGAGCCAATAACAGAAGGCGATCCACGGCCACTTCACGTAGTTGGTCTTTATCCACCTCAGGATTAAACAGGACCGCCATCCGCAATCCCTCTAATACACTGCGCATGAAGATGACCTGTGTCTCCCACTGCTCACGAGGTGCGCCATGGTTTGTTTTTTCACATAACCCAAGAATCTGCTGTCGAAACTCTTTTGAAACGCTCACCGTGAGATCGTAAATCCGTTCATTACTGAGCGCTTCATCCATATATGAAATCGCCAAGTAAGCGGACTCCCGATCGAGAAAAGCGTCCACAACACGTTCAAAATGCCGTCGAACGGCTGAGGGTTCGTTCGTCGTCCAGCTCGTATCCTCGCGAAGCAATGCTAGGAACTGCTCCGTTTCTCGACGCACCATCGCTTCGATAATCGCTTCTTTGCTCTCGAAATAGTTATAGATATGCCCAACACTCATTTCAAGTTCTTGAGCTATGTCTCGAAGCGTTGTACGATGAAAGCCTATATTTAAAAAACACCGACGTGCTCCGGCGAGAATTTCTTCTCGCCGCTCTTGTGCACGATCGTCTTGCCGTCCCCGCTTAGCGGGGATCTCCTTGATATGTCCGATGTGTTCAGCCACAGACTTATTTCACCTCCGTGATCAAATCGGTCCCGCCTCCCAAGGCCTTATAAAGTGTAATTTCCCCTGAAATCTTGGAAAGCTGGGTATTAATCAACGTTTGATGCGCTGCCACCATAGCGCGTTGAGCCACTAACAGATCCGAATAGGAAACTGCTCCGGCTTTGTAACTCGCATCGCTTAAGCGGTAAGTATTATCCGCGGCGGCAGTATAGGCTTGGCGAGCGGCTAACTCCTTATCCACCGTCCCCGTGACTGCTAACGCATCCGAGACTTCTTTAAAGGCAGTTTGAATCGACTGTTCATAGGTTGCCACAGCAATCTTCTGATTGGCTTGTGCTACTTCTAAATTCGAACGATTCAATCCGCCATTAAAGATCGGCAACGAAATACTGGGCGTAAATGTCCACATCCCAGAATGGGCATCAAAAAGGTCATCCAAGTGCAACCCAGCTGTTCCCACACCCCCCATCAGAGTAACGCGTGGGAAGAACGCCGCACGGGCAGCGCCGATATTGGCGTCCGCTGCACGCAACCCGCGCTCAGCGGCCATGATATCGGGACGCTTCAAAAGCACCTCTCCCGGTAACCCAACTGGAAGAGAGGGGATCATTGCATTTAAAGGAAGACCTTCGGGCAATAACCCCTCATCGACCGTCGTACCGCACAGGAGATCCAAGGCGTTTTTATCTTGGGCAACCGCTCGGACATAACTGACAATCGCAGCACGCGCCGCTTCAACCGTTGTTCGGGCTTGTTCTAAATCTAGTTGACTAATCGCCCCCAAGTTGTAGCTCGCCTGCATTAACTTAAAGCTTTCTTCTTGGCTCTGTAAGAGAGAGCGTTGCAACTTTAATTGCTCACGGTCAGCCCCTAATCGGTGCCAGGCCATCGCAATTTCCGCAATCAACGTCCCTTGCACCGTGCGGTGGGCATCTTCTGTCGCTAAATATGACTGCAATGCCGCTTCATTGAGGTTACGCACACGTCCAAAAAAGTCCAACTCGTAGCTGGCCATGGCAAGCTGAGCGGTGTACGTACGCGCGGTCGCTCCATCGCCCAAACGGTTTACGGTACCAGCGGTATGTTGGACCGCGTCGGCTGCCGTGGCATTGATGCTCGGAAAGAGTGCACTGCGTGCTACACCGTACTGCGCACGGGCCTTCTCCACATTCAGTGCCGCGGTTTGCAGATTACGACTGTTCGCTAAGCCAAGCTCGATAACTTGGCGAAGTTTCTCATCCGTAAACACCGCCTTCCACTGTGGTAAGGCCTCTGAGGCTTTGGGCAATTGCCCATAAGCTTCGCCTTGAGGCCAAACAGAGGGAGTGGGCGCCTGCGGTGTACCGTTATCAGGAGCTAAATTGACGCACCCCGATAAGGTCATCGCAACGATGAGCGGCAACAATAAAAAAGTTTTTTTCATGTTTGATCCTTTCTTCTCATTCATTGAGAATCCTGGAGGAAAGCTCACACTTTCCCACTCTTTACTGTGCTGTGTGCAACTTCACACGGCCAAACATACGACTAATTAAGACGTAGAACACAGGGACAAAGCCAATACAGAGGAACGTACCTGCCAAAATCCCACCAAGCACGCCCACACCGATGGCATTCTGAGCACCCGCACCCGGGCCGTGAGCAATGGCTAACGGCAATACCCCGAGCCCAAAAGCTAACGATGTCATCAGAATCGGACGCAAACGTACACGGACCGCTTCTTCTGCCGCTTCAATAGCGCCAATGCCGCGTTCCATATATTCTTTGGCGAACTCTACGATCAAAATTGCATTTTTACTCACCAAACCAATGGTGGTTAATAGACCCACTTGGAAGTAAATATCATTGGTCATTCCCAAGAGCCACGTCAAGCCCAATGCCCCAATAACCCCGCACGGAACGACTAACAGTACCGCAATCGGCACACTCCAACTTTCGTAAAGCGCGGCCAAACAGAGGAACACCACCAATAAGGAAATGGCGTATAGGGCAGGACCTTGCGAACCCGCTGCACGTTCTTGGTAGGACACCCCGTTCCAAGCAATCGAATAGCCAGCTGGGAAGACCTGAGAGAAGATCTCCTCAACCGCATTCATGGCTTCCCCTGACGAAACGCCTGATTTCGGACTCCCTTGAATGTTCAAGGACGGAATCCCATTAAAGCGTTCCAAGCGGGGACTGCCATATTGCCACTCAAAATGCGCAAACGTGCTCAACTTGACCATGTCTCCATTGGCATTACGGACTTGCCAACGAAGTACATCTTCGGGCTGCATACGCGACCCCGTGTCCCCCTGGACCCAAACCTGTTTAATACGGCCACGATCCAAGTAGTCATTCACATAACTCCCCGACATGGCAGTCGTCACTGTCTTATTCACGTCAGCAATACTGACATTCATCATCGTGAGTTTCTTTTGGTCAATCACCAACTTCAGCTGAGTCGAGTCACCCATACCGTTGTGACGCACCATTGTCAAACGAGGATCCGCATTCGCTTTTCCGAGGAATTGCCCCAAATACTGCATAAATTGAGCATGTGAACCTCCGGTATTGTCTTGAATATAGAAGTCAAAACCGTCGGCAACCCCTAATTCTGGCACTGCAGGCAACGGGAAAATGAATGTCGAAGCACCGCGGAAATTCGGGCCAAACATCAATGCCCCCATTAAACGTTGCTGAATCGCTACGTCCGTTAACGAAGGATCTTTACGTTCATCCCAATCCTTAAGCTTTAAGAAGCCCAGAGCCATGTTTTGGCCAGTACCAGCGAAGGAGAACCCGAGCACGGTAAAGAAGGAGTCAATACCTTTGGATTCCGTCGCCTCAACGAGACCTTGGAGTTTTTTGAGTTCCAAATCGGTACGTTCCATCGTTGCGCCGTCAGGCAACTGCATCATCATCATGAGCGCCCCTTGGTCTTCACTTGGCATGAAGGACGACGGCAACTTCACAAAACCAAAGCCGACTCCAGCCAAAATACCCATGTAGGCGATCAACACGAGCCAAACCCACTTGATGCATTTGCCAATACTGGTCTTAACCGCATGCGTCAACGCATCAAAAACACGGTTGAACCAGCCAAAGAAGCCGCTCTTGGACTCGTGGTGTTCCTTGTCAATGGGCTTCAATAGAGTCGCGCACAACGACGGGGTCAAGGTCAACGCCACAATGACCGATAAGATCATTGCCGACACAATGGTGATCGAGAACTGACGATAAATCACCCCAGCCGAACCACCAAAGAACGCCATCGGGATAAACACGGCGGACAGAACCATCGCAATCCCAACCAGAGCACTGGAAATTTCTCCCATCGACTTCACGGTTGCCGTTTTAGGATCCGTACCGTCTTCGCGCATCACACGTTCAACGTTTTCCACCACCACAATGGCGTCGTCCACCAGCAAACCAATGGCAAGCACCATCGCGAACATCGTCAGCATGTTAATCGAGAAACCCGCTGCCGCCAAAGCCCCAAAAGTACCTAACAAAACGACCGGCACCGCAATGGTTGGAATCAACGTGGCGCGGAAGTTCTGCAAGAACAAATACATCACCACCACAACGAGGACGATAGCCTCGAAAAGGGTTTTCACCACTTCTTCCAAAGCAGCCTTCACGAACGGTGTTGTGTCGTAGGGATAAACCACTGAGACACCCTGAGGCAAATCAGCCTTCATCGAGTCCACTTTATCCACGACAGCCTGAGCCGTAGCAATCGCGTTCGCCCCTGAGGCCAATTTAATTGCCAATGCAGCGGACGCCTGCCCATTGTAAGTCCCTAAGGCAGCATAGTTTTGTTGACCCACTTCCACACGAGCCACGTCACGCAACAGCACATCAGAACCATCAGATTGCACTTTCAACAGAATATTGCGGAACTCCTCGGGAGTCTGTAATAAGCTACTTGACGTAATCGTCGCCGTAAATTGCTGACGTCCATCGGTCGGTTGCTGCGCCACGCCCCCGGAGGAGAGCTGGGTATTTTGCGCTTGAATCGCGGCCGTTACGTCCGACGGAAGCAAGTTATATTTAGCTAACTTATCCGGGTCGAGCCAGACACGCATAGCGTACTTGGCACCGAAAACTTGAATTTCCCCCACGCCCGCGACACGAGCCAACGGCTCACGCACACTCGACACGAGGTAGTCACCCAAGTCGGCCGAGCTCATCTTGCCATCAGTACTAATAAACCCCACCACCATCAAAAAGCTGGCAGAGGTTTTTTCAATTTTCACCCCGAGGTCTTGCACCACCGAGGGGAGAGTCGTCAAGGCCGTCTGAATCTTGTTTTGAACTTGAACCTGAGCAATATCCGGGTTCGTCCCCGCCTGGAACGTCACCGTAATTTGCACGCTTCCCGACGAGTCCGAGGTACTTGACATGTATAAGAACCCATCGAGCCCTGTCAGGTTTTGTTCAATCACCTGAGTCACAGTGTTGGAAATCGTTTCCGCACTAGCCCCTGGATAGGAGGCTGAAATCACGACCTGTGGAGGCGCAATTTGTGGAAATTGGCTGACCGGTAACTTCGTAATCGACAGTAACCCTGCCAGCATGATCACAATTGCAATCACCCAAGAGAAAACAGGTCTTTCAATAAAGAACTTTGAAAACATCGTTAATCTGTCCGATTATTAAAAGAGCTTATTACCTTGCTCTTGTAACTGAGTCGGGTTACCTTCTTTGGCAACCACCTGCTTACCTGGGGCGATACGCGAGAAGCCGTCAAATACCACTTTGTCGCCTTCATTGAGCCCCTTGTTAACCAGCCATTGTGATCCGACTGAACCCACTACGTTCACATCACGGCGTTCGATTTTGTTGTCTTTATTGACCACATACACGTACGCATTTCCCTTGGCGTCATGCATCAACGCTTGCATCGTGACCAAGGAACTATTCGGTACGCCACCCGTTGCAATCTTCGCCTTCACAAAGAGGCCCGGCATGAGGACGCGTTCTGGGTTGGGAAACTCCATGCGCAAATTAACCGATCCCGTGGTTTCATCCACGATCACCCCTCGGAAGGTGAGTTTGCCCTCATGGGCATAAGCCGTCCCGTCGGGCAGAGTGAGCGTCACTTTCGCATTACCGTCTTTATCAGTCTTAAGTTGCCCACTGGCTACCTGAGCTTTAAGGGCTAAAAGGGCTTCGGCACTCTGCGTCACATCCACATACATGGGGTCGAGCTGCGTCACTGTGGTCAGTTCTTGACTTTGATAACCAGACATCAAAGCGCCTTCAGTAAATTCCGAACGCCCTGCTAAGCCAGAAATCGGAGACGTGACACGGGTGTAATTGAGGTTAACCTTCGCGCTCGTCACACTCGCTTCTGCAGCTTTGAGCTGTGCAGTCGCCTGACGTAATGCAGCCTGCGCTGCATCGTCAGATTGTTTTGAAACAGCATTAATCTTCAAGAGCTGGGTCGAACGCGCAGCGTCCGCCTTGGCCTTCACCAGTTGTGACTTCGCCTGTGCTAACTGCGCTTCTGCGCTAGCCAAAGCCGCTTCGTAAGGCGCTGCATCAATTTGATAGAGTTGCTGCCCTTGTTTTACTTCAGTTCCTTCCGTGTAAAGTCGCTTCTGCAAGACACCATTGACTTGAGGACGAACCACCGCTTCACGATAGGCATGCGCACGCCCCGTCAACTCACTATTAGCGATGTGTTCACCCAACTTCACGGTATAAACCGAGACCTCCGTCGGAGGCAAGGCCTTAGGAGCCGCTTGGTCCTGTTGCTTGCAACCCGCCAACCCCGCTAGAGTTGCGAAAGAAATCGTCGCAAGAAAAACAGCAGAACGTTTTGTTGCCAACATATTCAATACCTTCATTGTTCTTATCAGAGAGGCTCTGAACATTTGTTCAGAAGAAAATAAAGGGGTTATAGCACAAAAAAGTGAACGCGTGTTCATAAAATACCTCTTTTTTTATCGCTTCTCTTTCAGGCAAAGAACCAGTTTTATAAGGGTTTTTACGAACTTCCCTCTCTCACAATAAATTTTGCGATTGCCCTTGATTTCAGAGTACTATTAGCCTAACCTTGCGCAAACGACCTATTTCCCGAGTTTATCAATACAAAGATCGAAAAAACCTTTCAATCCCTTGTGGCACAG
>CAJJMF010000025.1 GCA_905192805.1 uncultured Sutterella sp.
CTCTTCCGCAAAATAAAGCCGAGAAGCGCAACATCATGGCCGCAGAGAGAATCTGCGCAATCGGATTGGCGATACCTTGGCCAGCGATGTCAGGAGCCGAGCCACCAGCGGGTTCATAGAGCCCAAAACCGCCCTTACCCAGGGACGCCGAGGGGAGCATCCCCATGGAGCCGGTGATCATGGCGCATTCATCCGAGAGAATGTCACCAAACATGTTCGAGCAAAGCAACACGTCAAAGTGCGAAGGCGCTTTAATCAACTGCATGGTGGCGTTGTCAATGTACATGTGTTCGAGCGTCACGTCCGGATAGGCCTGTGCCACTTCGGTCACGACTTGACGCCACAACTGCGATGTGGCTAAAACGTTGGACTTATCGATCGAGGTGACTTTATGACGACGACCTTGAGCCGTCTTAAAAGCGATGTGGGCAATGCGTTCAATTTCAGGACGGGTGTACTTTTCCGTGTCGTAAGCGACTTCGGTTTCGCCCGACCCTTCACGACCCTTAGGCGTACCAAAATAAATCCCCCCCGTTAACTCACGTACGCAGACGACGTCATAGCCTTTTTCAGCAATGTCACGGCGTAACGGCGAGAGCTCATAGAGGCCTTCATAAAAGCGCGCAGGGCGTAAATTGGCATAAAGCCCATAGCGTTTACGAAGCGGTAAGAGTGCCCCGACTTCGGGGCGATCTTTGTGCGGAAGATGATCCCACTTAGGCCCCCCAACGGAGCCAAACAAAATGGCATCGGACGCGTCGCACAGCGTTAGCGTTGCTTCAGGTAAGGGACAGCCAACGGCGTCAATTGCCGCCCCGCCCACCAGGGCGTCCGTGAGTTGCAAGGTAAATCCAAAGCGAGCGCTCGCCGCAGCGAGCACTTTTTTGGCTTCAGTCATTACTTCGGGACCAATCCCGTCTCCGGCGAGGACAGCAATGTGGTAGGTACGTTGAGTCATGATTTTCCTTTGATATGGGTGCAGAGGTCTTACACGTGAGCCTCACGTGTAAGACGCACCTCTTGGTATAAATGGGGTTACGTTAGGGACGATGACGTTCGACGGTGGCCTCGTGCGGGGATTGTTTTTTAATGCGCTGGGAGCGTTCAATCACGTTACAGGCATGGATGAGGGCCAAGGCCGCGGCTTCGACCACGTCAACGGACATGCCCATACCGTGGAAAATGCGACCTTCATAGTCGACCGTTACGTTCACTTGTCCTAGGGCGTCCATACCCGCCCCGTTGGCGGTGATTTGGAAACTGGTGAGTTTGCAACGGATACCCGTGAGGCGCGTAATACAGTTATAAACGGCATCCACAGGACCATTACCAACGCAGGCTTCCGTGCGAGTACGTTTACCAGCACGCAGACGGACCGAGGCGGTAGGCAACGAGTGCGTTCCCCCACTCATGATGCTAATGGCATCGAGTGCAAACGCATCATCTTCATCGTCGAGCTTGGAGTAAAAGAGCAGTGCTTCCAGGTCGTAGTCGTAGACTTGACCTTTCTTGTCGGCGAGCTTCAAGAAGCGAGCATAAATTTCGTTGAGGTTGTACTCACTTTCGTCATAGCCCATCTTCTTTAAGCAGGCCTGAATCATATGGCGGCCCGAGCGTGCCGTCATATGCATCGTGTTGCCGGCAAAGCCTACGCTTTCCGGTGTCAGAATTTCGTACGTTTCACGGTTTTTAAGGACCCCGTCTTGGTGAATCCCCGAACTATGCGCAAAGGCATTCGAACCCACAATGGCTTTATGGGGTGGCACGGGTTCCCCACAGACTTTCGAGACGAGGCTGGAGGTTTTGGCGATATTTTCGTGCACGATTTGGGTGTAGAGCCCATTCATGTAGGCTTGACGCAGCTTGATCGCCATCGCCACTTCTTCGAGTGAGCAATTCCCTGCGCGTTCACCGAGACCATTCATGCAACATTCAATTTGGCGAGCCCCATGCTGAAGGGCGGTGAGCGAGTTAGCGGTTGCCATCCCTAAGTCGTTATGGCAGTGTACGGAAATCACGGCTTGATCGATATTGGGGACACGGTTAAAGAGGGTCTGAATAATCCCCCCAAACTCTTCGGGGAGGGTGTAACCCACCGTATCGGGAATATTAATCGTGGTAGCACCAGCGCGAATGGCCATTTCGACCATGCGGCAGAGGTGATCAATGGGGGTACGGCCTGCATCTTCACAGGAAAACTCGACGTCATCGGTGTAGCGACGGGCATGTTTAATGGCGGCAACCGCCATGTCTTGAATTTGCGAGAAGTCTTTTTTGAGCTTGTCTTTGACGTGAATGTCCGAGGTAGCGATAAACGTGTGAATTCGGAAGTGTTCGGCGACTTTGAGGGCTTCCCCGCAGGCATCAATATCACGAATAACGGCACGGGAGAGCCCGCAAGGAATCGATGTTTTCAGCGTTTGAGCAATGGTACGTACGCTTTCAAAATCGCCTTCACTCGATACGGGAAACCCGGCTTCGATCACATCTACGCCTAACTGTTCGAGCGAGAGCGCAATTTGCAATTTCTGACGCACGGAGAGCGATTGAGGGAGGGCTTGTTCGCCATCGCGAAGAGTCGTGTCAAAAATAATGATGCGCTTATCATCGTGCTGCATGATCGAATTCCTTTTTGGTATTAGTGAGAGGAAACTCACTAAAAATTGTCGTAAGGCAAACTCTATGCTTTTGCAAAAAAGTTGTCAACAGTAAAACGATCACTCACGATTTATCATTAAATAAGTAATTGAAATTAAAAGAAAAAGAATTTTTACCTAGGGAATTTACCTTAGTCTAATTTTTTGCAGAAAAACAACTTTTTGCAAAATTAGTGTGAAGCAAAAACGGGGGATTTTGTAATAAGACGAGGCGAAAAACAAAAAATCCCCGTCACGTGGGCGCGTGAACGGGGAAAATCAAGGGGTGGGCGTATTCGTAGTTAGGGCGCCCACCTTACCTTAACGCGGTGCCTTCATGTTCCAGGGCCCCGTATCGTGACAGGTTTCACACGTCACGGTACTGGGTTTATGTTCTTTGTGGCAGTTGACGCACTGATCGGTGTTACCAAAATGGAAGTTTTGGTGCGGATTCACTTCGACCGTACTCGTGGTCACTGCCCCGGTCTTCGGATCTTTAAAGGTGGTGGTGAAGTTAAATTTTTCACCGGCTTTAATGATCGCTTCTTCGTTGTGACAGCTCAAGCAGGTCTTACGATCCGGCGGGGTCATTGCCGTGCTACCTTTCGTTGTCTGGTGACAACTCGTACAGGTCAGTCCCTTGTGCTTGGTCGTCGTCGCAGGGCTCGCCCACGCGTTACTCAGAGCCAAAGCACCCAAGGTAAGCAGTAATGTCAGGGTATTCTTTTTCATAATCGGTTCTCCTAAGGGGCGGTTAGGCAAGAGGACGCTTGGGTAACTTGGCAGCGTTTTGGGCTGCTAACATCCCCGTGACGACACAGTCAGGCATGGAGCAGGCGGTAAGACGTTCCGCTCCATGAATCCCGCCAGCCGCTTCCCCAACCACATAGAGACCCACCATCGGTTGCGTGTCTTTGAGTGACAAGGCACGCGCTTCAATGTCTGTGGTGATCCCACCCGGGCAGTAGTCCCAACGCGGGCTCATCAAGGCGCCATAGTAGGGGCCCGTATCGGAGAGCGGTTCCACGGCACGCCCATCGCTCGTGAGCGGCTTATTGAATTCCTCATCCTTGCCGTTTTGAATCATCGCGTTGTAGCGCTTGATGGTTTCTTTGAGCGCATCGGGGTTGGTCCCGTAGAATTTCGCAACCTCGTCGATCGTGTCAAATTTCACCATCGTGCCGTTACGACCATTGAGGCCCGCTAAACTACGGGCGACACGGGTCATGTTGTGGAATTTCGTAATGCCCTTTTCATCCCAGATAATGAAGGGGAACTTGCCTTTGGTTTTGGCGAGCACCGCCAGCGAGGCGGCCGAAATCGGATTACGTCCTAAGGCTTCGCTCGCATAGCGTTTGCCCGTTGCGGGGTTAATCGCTACGCCCCAAATCAAGTCTTCGGTCGGTAGCGCAAAGCTAAAGCGATAGAGCGAGAGTTGCACCGGACGTGCCCCCGCACGAATCATGCTCTTTAAGGCTCCCGAGGTAGCCCCGACGGAGGCGCTGTTGGCCGTATGCTCTAAGAAGGGAACTTCATAGCGCATAAATTCTTTGTCACGGGCATACCCACCCGTGGCCATGATGACGGCCTGACGGGCCCCAAAGCGCACGGGGGTACCGGAACGGTTATCACGGTCGTCCGAGGCAAGCGCTTGGTCAAAGAGGTAGTCCTTGCGTGCGGCCACACCGATGATTTCCCCTTTGTCGTTCGTGAGTAACTCATCGAGTTTGGTGGCGGTCATCACCGTGAGGTTGGGATACTTTTCGTAGTTGGACCAGATGCTACGCAAAATGCCCGCACCGCCTCCTTCGGCAATCAAGCAACGTTTTTGAGAGTGTCCACCCAATTTCAATAGGGCTTTCCATTTCACGCCTGCATCGAGCAATATCTTTTGCGCTTGAGCGGTATGGCGGGCAATGTTTAAGGCACGCTCGATGTCATTTAAGTTTGCAGCTACCTTGCTCATGTCGGCAACCATGGCTTCCGGGGTATCTTCGATCCCTTCGGCTTTCTGGGCTTCACTGCCTACGCAGGCAAAATCGAGGCCGCTAAAGCGCGAGGTACCCCCTAAGCGGTTGAGTTTTTCGATCAAGAGTGTTTTGGCGCCACTTTGTGCGGCCACGAGTGCGGCCATGGAGCCACTAACGCCAGAGCCTACGATGATGATGTCGTAGAGGGCGTCAAATTTCGGGGTAGCTTTGTTGGGAGCCGCAAGAGCGGAGCTACTGGCTAAACCCACACCCACGCTGACACTACCAGCGAGTGTGGATTGGAGGAATTGGCGACGTGAGGTCTGCGTCATAGATGCTCTCCAAAAAAGTGAGTGGATTAAGCAAATCTTAAGACGGAAACCTTTCAAAATCGTTGCGTGAGGGGATGGGATTATTGCAAAAAGATTGCATCAAAAGGATTGGAATTTAAACGTCACCATAATCGATGTCGTACTCACTCAGATCGCCTAGCATGTAGCCCACATTCGTGTAGGAAGAGAGAATTTTGGGGTTAGCACCGGCAAGTGAGAGTTTTTTGCGGATGCGTGCCATGGCGACGCGCAAGTGACTAATATCCGCGCCTTCATCACTCATCCAACCGATCTGTAATAAGCGTTCGTAGACCACAATCTGGCCACGATGCTTAAAGAGTAGGGCGAGCAAATCAAACTCGCGTTTCGTCAACGTGAGTCGTTCGTTGTGCCAAAAGGCACTCGACTGTGGTGGAATCAAGGAAAGCGGACCGTTTTGGAGCCGTTCAGCAGGGGCGGCACTGTGGCTGGTTTGCGTGCGTCGTAATAGCGCTCCGATACGCAGGATCAACTCATCCATGGAAAAGGGCTTAACCAGATAGTCGTCGGCCCCGGCTTCAAACGTTTGACGCTTATCACTGATAAAGTCGCGGGCCGTGAGAATCATTACAGGAACGTCACTCATCGCCCGCAGTGCTCGTAACGTATCATGCCCGTCCAGTCCCGGCATCATTAAGTCCAGTATGACTAAGTCGGGCTCCACGGTGCCGAGCCGAAAGAGTTCAATGGCCTGCTGTCCATCGTGCGCCATGCAAACGTCAAAACCCGAGCGCTCGAGTTGCTCCGAGACAAGCCGACGGATGCGTGACTCATCATCAACAATCAGAATTAAGGGGCGGGTCGTCATGGGGTCTCTCCTGAGAGGGCATTCGTAAAGGAACGAGGTTGGGGTAAGGTTATTTTAAAGCAGGTTTGGCCCTCGTCTTCGGTTGCCACAATGTCGCCCTGATGGGCACGACAAATGGCGCGTGAAATCACTAAGCCTAGGCCCGTACCGCCGTTAATGCGCCGGGTACCGCGGTGAATTTGATAAAAGCGATCAAAAATACGTTCCCGCTCATGGGGTTCAATACCTAAACCACGATCCAAGACATTGATGGTGAGCTGTTCCCCCACCAAGTGAGCACGGATCGTGACCGTGGGTTCCGTGTGGGGACGCGCATAGCGGCAGGCGTTCGTGATGAGATTCACAAAGAGTTCGAGCAACGCATGCGGGTCAGCCCAAATACACTCGGCCTCTTCGGGGATGTGTAAAGCGATGGCAAAGGTATATTTGGTTCGTACTTGGCGAATCGCCCGCTTCAGAATGGGGGTGAGTTGGGTGAAAGTGGGATCGACCGCAAACGATCCTCCGTCAATTTTCACCACTTTGAGCCAATCCGACACAATGCGTTCCAGGTGATCGAGATCGTGCCGCATCGCGTCCGTCACACTCGCGGGCACACCCGCATTGTTAAGATTCTCTAACTCCAATTTGCTCGTGGTAATCGGGGTTTTGAGTTCGTGAGCGACAATGCCGATCAAATCGGCCTTCATTTGTTCCAAATTCGCTTTTTGAGTAATGTCCCGCACTAAGAGGCAATAACCTTGGCGTAGGGTAGCGCGTCGGGCGGTAAAGCGAATTAATCGACACTCCAGAATTTGAGCTTGTTCCTCAAAGAGTAAGTGCTCGGAGGGGTTGTCTGCATAAAAGGCCTGCGCTTTGACGAGCAGGGCCTTGAGTCGCTTGTCGGGCAAGAGGGCTCGCGCACTTTGGTTGACTTGTTGTACGCCCCATGTTTCGTCCAGCAGGAGCACCGCATCGTCCATGGCATCAAACACTTGCCGAAAGAGGAGGGCTTCGGCCGTTAATTCTTGGCTACGTTGTTCGACCAAATGGGAGAGCTCACGATTGATGTGTTTGAGCTGATTGATGTGATCGTCGAGCGATTCACGGGTAGCCCGATAGGCGTGCTGGAACTGACGTAATTCGTTGGGGCCCTCGTCGATTTCGGTTTCGCGTTTACCGAAGTGGGCGGCGTCCAAGTCTTGAACGAGTTTTCCCAAGGCTCGCTTCAAGGGACGGGAGACAAGGCTAGCGATCAGCACGGTAAAGAGCAAAATCAGCACACTATAGAGCGATGTACGCAAAAAGAGCGATTGTTTGATCGCCAGACGACTCGAGTCCGGTTTCGCCACAATGATGTGCCAGTTGGGTAGGCTCGGGTCCACACTGGGCAATGCGGAGGTCGTAATAAAACGCGAAGTGCCCTCGTAGAGCGTACTCGTGCGATTTTTCAATCCCCCATTCCAACGCACAATTTTTCGCTCCGGACTAATCGGGTAGATGATTTGCTGCTCCGAATCGAGCACGATGAGCTCCACGCCTTGCTCAGTAAAGTTGGTTTCTAAGTCCGCAAAGAGCCGATTCACTTCGAGAGCACCCGAGAGAATGTAACGTTGTTCCGGCGTAGTGATCGCAAACGTCAGGATCGGACTGGTTGGTCCCCGAGAACTCAAAATCACCGGTGAAAAGTACACGGGTCCCGAGGGACGCATCGGCGCAATACGGGCGTGCCATCGTAGGCTATGGTCTTCCCCACGTTGATGGGTGTTATGGTCGTGGCGCTCGGGGTAAAACGCCAGCACATGGGCTTTTTCTCCGGTGCGCTCATCGATATGGAGGTTACTTAAAACCGGAAACGACTCCACCGTTTGTTTGAGTAGGGTCTCCACACGATCCGCATCAAGTGTTGGGCTTTGAGCACGTAAGCGTTGAAACTCCTCACGAGCAAAATGGGCCACATGGCTAATCTGTAACACCCGTTCCCGTATCAGTAATCCGGCCAGTGCAACGGCTTCTTCTTGTTCACGGTCTTTTTGCTCAATGGTTTTGTCAATATTGGCGTACTCAAAGAGACTCAATGACAAAAACGGTATGAGTGCCGTGGCCGCGAGGACCGCAGTGATGTAGGTACGAAAACGCATAGGCAGAGTCACGGGAAGGGGAGGATGAAATTCATTGTGCCACAGGACTTTATTGCTTGTCAGTATTTTTTTTGACCTCCTGAAAACCACGTTCCCGAGCGTAAGGGGTGGACGGGACAAAGGTAAAGAAAATACGTCTTAAGAATTAATAAGGATGGGATAGGTCAATCTTAGGGAAACCACCCTTTAGGGATTACCCCTAAAGTGTGTTTTAAAACACAAGTTGGACTTTACAGTCGATTTAAAGTAGTTGCGAACCGAACGAGTTTCCCCAAAAAACCCGATCGGTAGGAATGAATGGTTGCCCCAAATTTGGCCATTCAATTTCACTACTTGGAGACAAAACAATGATCAAACCTGCTGCCGCTTTATTGTTCATGTTGGGCGCAACACTGGTTGCGAGTACGACCTTTGCCGCCGACACCCATTTTGGTGCCGACCGTCACTTGGCCCGTGGCTTAACCTGTGAAAGCTGCCACGGCAAAAACATGGATAAGAAGAATCCTGAGCTCCCGACGATTGACACGTGTACGGGTTGCCACAATACCAAGGCGCTTGTGGAAAAAACCAAGAATGTCAAACCGACCAATCCGCATATGTCCCCGCACTATCAGGACACGCTCGATTGCATTAACTGCCACGTGCAACACGGACAACCGGAAAACTTCTGCAATCAATGCCACAAGTTTGATTTCAAAGTCCGCTAACCCTCAGCAGACAGCTTAAAGACACAGTTTTTTACCCCCTTCCTTCGGGAAGGGAATCATTTCAACGGATGACGTCCGTTGAGCACAATGGAGACAACGATGACTGATCAATCTCGCCGTAATTTCTTGAAGACGGGCGCTCTCGTGGGCGCCGCCTCGGTCGCTACTGGTATGTCCAAGGCCGCTTTCTCGGCTGAAGTTCCGCAGAAGTGGGACGAAACGACTGGCTTCTTGATTATTGGTACTGGTTTTGCTGGCTTGGCCGGCGCGCTGGAAGCCCACTACCTTGGCTTGCCGAGCGACCAGATCATGATTTTGGAAAAGATGCCCACCGCGGGTGGTAACTCCATCATCAATGGTGGTGCGATTGCTGCTGCCGGTACCGACATGCAAGCCAAAGAAGGGATTAAGGACTCGGCCGATCTGCTCTACGCAGACATTTTGAAGGCCGGTGGTGGCTTGTGCCATCCTTCGTTAGCCCGTCGTATTGCGGATGAATCCGTTTCCAATTACGAATGGCTCCGTGATGAAATTGGGGTGAAGTTCAAGGCCGTGACCTACCACGGTGGTCACTCCGTCAAGCGTAGTCACGCTGTCGAAAACAACTCCGGTTCGGGTTTCATTCTCCCGATGTTGGCCAAGTTGAAGGAATTCGGTATTCAGCCGCGCCTTCGTGTGATGGTCGATCAGATTATCGTTGACGACAAGAAGAACGTGCTCGGTGTGAAGGCTCGCACGAACTATCGTTTCGGCAAGGAAGACTCCGGTAAGGTGGTTTACATCCGTGCGACGAAGGGTGTGTTGTTAGCCTCGGGTGGTTTCTCTCAGAACGTCAAGTATCGTATGTCTCAGGACCCCCGTTTGAACGAGAAGTTCACCTCCACGAACCATAAGGGTGCCACCGGTGAAATGACCATGTCTGCTCAGGAAATTGGTGCCAACACGGTTCAGATGGACTGGATTCAGCTCGGTCCGTGGACCTCGCCTGACGAAGAAGGTTTCGGCGTGGCTCCGCTCTTCGTGGAATCCGCTGTGGGCTTAGGGCCTATGGTTGATCCGGCTACTGGCAAGCGCTTCATCAAGGAAACGGGTAACCGCAAAGTGCGTGCCGACGCTATCGTCGCGATTGGTCACCCCTGCTTGATCTACACGACTGAAGAAAATGTGATGAAGCAGATCGTTGGTAAGAACATGACCGAAAAACTCTTCGAGCACGCGATGAACTCCAACGTGGTCCGTAAGTTTGCCACCTTGAAGGAATTGGCGGACTTCTATAAGATTCCGTTCGCAGCGCTCGACGAAACCAACACGAAGTTCAATGGTTACATGAAAGCGAAGAACGACCCGGAATTCGGTTGCCAGTTCTTTGACGGTTCTGCCTTGAACGACAAGGGCCCGTTCTACGCTGTTCGCCTCTGGCCGCGTGTCCACCACTGCATGGGTGGGTTGGAAATCAACGACAACGCTCAGGTGATGAGCGTGCGTGGTACCCCGATCACGGGGCTCTACGCTGCCGGTGAAGTGACGGGTGGCGTGCACGGTATGGTCCGTCTCGGTACCGTCGCAGTGGCTGACTGCATGATTTTGGCTCGTGTGGCAGCCCGTGCTGCTTTGAAGAAGGCCTAATCGCTCAGAAATAGGCTAAACCATTGCATTACGGTCGCTGGCGTGCTCTAGCGACCGTAATGTGTACAGACAAGGGAAAAAAACGATGAAAAAGACTCTATTAGCGTTGGCCGTGGCCGCCTTAGCAGCACCGACCTGGGCTGCTGACTCCAATGTGACCGTTTACGGTTTGATCGACGTGGGCATGAGCTTTGTGCACTCGGATGCCGATAGCGCCCGTGACAGCACCAACAAGTTCTCGATGGAAAATGCGCAGGAATTTGGTTCCCGTTGGGGCTTGCGCGGTACCGAACAGTTGGGTAACGGTCTCTCGGTGGGCTTTACCTTAGAAAGCGGTTTTGAAAGTGACACGGGTTCGTTGGACAGCAAACAAGGGGGACGACTCTTTGGTCGTGAAGCCAGCGTGAACGTGAGTGGCAACTTTGGTACGGTTTGGGCCGGTCGTTTGCCGATTTTCGGTAGCGTCTTAGGACCCAATGGTTTATTCCGTGCGATCGACCCGATCAATGCGAACTACACCGTTGCCTTTGGTTCGCGCCACGCCACGGCGTCTTTGATGACCCGTGTGGACAACGCTTTAGCCTATCGCACGCCGACCGTCGGTGGCTTTACGGGTTACGCCATGTACTCCTTTAAGAGCGATGCGACGAAGGCTGGCGACGAAGGTAAGTCGAGCGCCGAACGCTATGGCTCCTTGGCTTTGCAATTTAAGCAGAGCGCTTTGGAATTGGTCGCCATTGCCGATACGACAAATTGGTCTAACACCACGACCAAGACTGATGATGGGTTCACCTTCACGTTGGGCGGCAACTACACGTTTGATAACGGCTTGAAAGTGTTGGCCTTTGGTCAGTACTTTGACAACCAGTTCTTGGCGACTCCGCAAGCGGGCGTGACCTGGGATGGTTTGAAGGATTTGCACGTGGATTACGGTTACGTGGATGGATGGGGCGCCAGCATTGGTGTGAACTACCCGATGTTGGGTGGTGTCGCCAAGGCGAGCTTCAACTACCGCGATATGGATAACCAAGCGGGTGTCGATTTCACGCGCTGGACCGTGGCTGCTGCTTACGATTATCCGCTCAGCAAGCGTACCGCGGTTTACGTGATGGGTGGCTACTCGCAGGAAAAGGTGGACACGGGGGCTACCTCGGCCAAACCGAATGGCTATCAGTTAAGCACCGGTATCGTTCATCGCTTCTAATCGCATGAGAACACAGTTGCCTTATGGGGCAACGTGACGTGCTCAATAAGAAACCCCGTCAGTCGTCAATACTGGCGGGGTTTTTGATTTGAAGAGCGACGAATACGTCGTCTTAACCAATGCGGAATTCGCCCTTACAGGCACGTACAAAATACGCAAAGAACGAGCGGTGTTCTGGGTACAAGTGCGCCATCATTTCGGGGTGCCATTGCACGCCAAGTGCGTACGGATGACCTTCAAAGTAAAGTGCTTCGATGATTTGATCGGTGGTACTTTCGGCAATGTAATGGACGCCGAGCCCCGGTTTGGCACAGCTTTGGTGGTGGCTCGTGTTGACACCGATTTCCTTCGCCCCTGCGATTTGCTCAAATAAGGGGGAGTTGAGGCTACGCACTTGATGCACGGGTTCCGTGTAACGATCGGGTTGTGAATGGTTTAAGGGGCTACCCGTTTGACTCGGAATATCTTGGATCAAGGTACCCCCCGAGAAGGCATTCATGGCTTGCATGCCACGGCAAATCCCAAAGACGGGGATTTTGTCGCGTAAGCAGAGTTGCACGAGGGCGCGTTCCGTTGCATCACGTGCTGTGCAGGCGTCACCACATTCCGCTAAACGGGCTTCACCATAGAGGCTCGGTTCAATATCCTCGCCCCCAGAGAGTAGGACACCATCGACATGACGAAGCACTTCTTCGATGCCCTCGGGGGTCGTTTCCACGGGAAGCAGCACGGGCATGGCGCCCACTTCCATTAAGCTATCAAAATAGCGGCGACGCACACCATAGCGCCCCGTGTTTTTATCCCAGTGTGCCGTAATGGCAATAAGGGGGGTAGTTTTACTCATAGCAAAAGTATCTGCGTTAACTAGAGGGAAAGCGTTTACGCCTCGTTGGGCGTCGCTGGGAGGGGTCCCATTTTCTCCTCCCAAGCTTCAAGAAAATTTTTCACCGTTTTTCCACGAAAACCGGTGACGGTTTCCGAGGCCCAGAGGGCTTTGAGAACGGATTGTTCGGTGGCATCGGCCGCCGCTTCAAAGAGTGTCGGGTCCATGGCCTCATCATACAGGTAAGCCACGGCGGGTTGGGTCGCACCAGGGTGTTGCCAATCATAGGTATGGTGCGTCGAAAAGGCAATCACTTGATCGCCACTTCCGTGACCAAAAATGGAACCCGTACGGGCTAACCCAGCCGTGACGCGACGCGCTAAACGTTGCAGTTGACGATGCTCAAGCGGTGCGTCGGTGGCGAGCACAAAAATGCACGACCCACTTTCGGGGGTGCGTTCTGGCTGGCCACAATAGGCTTCACCCACCCGTTCGCCCGCCACAATGAGTTGATGCGGGTGACCGAAATTGGTGAGGGCCAAAATTCCCACCGTATAGTCCACCTCGGCGATACGAACCACCCGTGAGGCCGATCCAATACCACCTTTAAAACCAAAATTCACCATGCCACGCCCCGCGCCAATGGCTCCCAAGGCAAAATCGGCTCGGCAGTCCTGAAGGGCGTCCAGATAGTGGGACTCTTCAATGCGAAGGGCTTGAATGTCGTTAAGACGTGCGTCCGAACACTCGCCCACGACGGGATTGACCGAACTCGTTTCGCGACAAATGGCTGGATTGTGTCGGATGGCATCGCGCACTTGCGCCATCATGATGGTGCCTACCGAGAGGGTATTGGTGAGTGCAATGGGGGTTTCGATTAACCCAAGCTCTTCGATCTGGGTGCTTCCAGCGGTTTTGGTATGCCCATTGATCACGACACTACAAGCGGGTACTTTGCGTTGGTAAACGTCCCCGGCGTGGGGACGAATGACCGTAACGCCCGTTTGAATATCGCCTTGAGCGAGCGTCGCATGGCCAACGGTAACGCCAGCGACGTCGCTAATTAAATCGCGTGGGCCGCTCGGTAAGCGGCCAATGCGAGGAAGTTGACGGCTCAACATTTAGGATTTATCCACATCAAGTTTGGGGTCTAACGCGTCGCGAAGCCCGTCACCTAAGAGGTTAAACGCGAGCACCGTGAGAAAGATGGCGAGCACGGGGAAAAAGACCGCATGCGGAGCCGTGACGAGGTCAGCACGGGCTTCGTTAAGCATCGCGCCCCATTCTGGCATCGGAGGTTGTGCCCCCAACCCTAAGAAGGAGAGCGAGGCAGCCGTGATAATGCTCGTCCCAATACGCATCGATAAATAAATCACGATGACGGAAATGGTGCCAGGCAAAATGTGGCGAAAGAGAATGGTAAAGTCGCTCGCCCCTAAGCTGCGGGTCGCTTCAATAAACGTGGCTTGTTTGAGCACCAACACGTTCCCACGAACCAAACGCGCAAAGGCAGGTACCGAGAAAACCGCCACGGCTGCTACGACGTTCACCATACCGCCCCCGAGAATGGCCACGATCCCGATGGCAAGCAAAATCCCCGGGAAGGCAAAGAGAACGTCTGCAACACGCATCGTGATGCGATCGATCCAGCCGCCGTAGTAACCCGCGAGCAGACCAAAGGTGGTGCCGAAAATTGCCCCAATCCCCACGGCGACAAACCCAGAGATCAAGGAAATGCGCGTACCGACGACAATGCGACTAAAGATATCGCGACCTAAGGCATCGACCCCAAACCAATGGGTGGCACTGGGGCCCTCGTTCAAAAGATCGTAGTCAAAATAGTTTTCGGGATCGTACGGAACGAAGAAAGGCCCAAAAACGGCAATGATAATCAAGAAAATGACAAAGGCGCCCGCAATCAGCGAAATGGGCTGCTTACGAAACTTGCGCCAGAATTCCGACAGGGGCGTACGAATACGTTCCTGCGTTCCCGCTAAGCGCGGATCCAGCGTTGCTGAGGTTTTTTCACTCATCGCTCACACTCCCTTATTTATAGCGAATCGCCGGGTTCACCCAACCGTAGATGACGTCCACAATCAAGTTAATGACAATGAATTCCACGGAAAAAAGCAAAACACACGCTTGGATGACAGGGTAGTCACGCATATCGACCGCATCGACTAAGAGGCGGCCCATGCCTGGCCAGTTAAACACTTTTTCGACCACGATCGAGCCCCCAAGGAGGAAGCCAAACTGTAACCCCATCATGGTGACGACCGGGATCATGGCATTACGGAAGCTGTGCTTTAAGACCACACTCACTTCGTGCACCCCCTTAGCGCGGGCGGTGCGGATGTAATCTTCGCCCAACACTTCCACAAAGGAGGAACGCGTAAAGCGCGCCATCACCGCGGCCACCGCCGCCCCTAACGTGAGTGAAGGCAAAATGTAATGTTCCCAACTCGACGCGCCGACGGTGGGTAACCAGCCAAGGCGAACCGAGAAAAATTCCATCAAAATCATCCCTAACGCAAAGGCGGGGAAGCTAATCCCGGAAACGGCGACGGTCATACAGAGTCGGTCGGGCCAGCGGTTTCGCCAGACTGCCGCGACAATCCCCGCAAGTAGACCAAAGAGTACCGACCACGTCATACTCGTGATGGTGAGCCAGAGCGTGGGGAAGAAGCGGTCCGCAATTTCATCCATCACGGGACGCTTACTCGAGAGGGACTTTCCGAGGTCCCCCGTGACCGCCCCTTTGACGAAATGGAAGAACTGCTCGTGCAAGGGTTTATCGAGTCCGAGCTCTTTACGCACCAGTTCAACGGTTTGTTCGTCCGCTTCGGGGCCCGCCGTTAAACGGGCAGGGTCGCCGGGTAACAGGTGAACAAAGAAAAAGACGCAGATGGCCACAAAGAACATCGTGGGCAACATGCCGAGAACACGTTTGATAAAGTACCGTAGCATAACGTTCGTTCGTCCAACTAACTTTCGTCAGGGTATAAGGTTTTGAAAGAGAAAGACTTCAGGGCGTTATGGCAAGTTCGCCTCTCGCCCTGAAGGTGAGGGACCCCCTTAAGGGGCCCCTACGCTTTCTCGTGAAGTGGATTACTTCAATTCCAACTCATCAAAGTCATAGCCCGCGTCAGGCATGATGTAGAAGCCCGACAAGTTGCTACGCGAGGCCGAAACGTTCGTTTCGGTGACTAAGAAGGCCCACGGAGCATCCTTCCAGATTTCTTCCTGAGCGGTCTTGTAGTACGCTGCCTTCTTGGCGTCATCGGTCGTCGCCAAGGCGTCCTTTAAGGCCTTATCCACCACCGGGTTGGAGTAGTAGGCCGTGTTAAAGAGGCGAGGCGGATGCGATTCCGTTGCTAAGAGCGGACGCAAGGCCCAGTCGGCTTCACCCGTGGAGCTCGACCAACCGACGTAGTACATGCGAACACCAGCCTTCGTGGGATCCTGCACGCTTTCGACCTGAGCCACACGCTGACCGGTTTCCAGCGCCTGAACGGTTGCCTTAATCCCTACCTGGGCTAACTGCTGCTGCAAGAACTGGATCACTTTCTGCGCGGTCGTATGGTTGTAAGCCGACCAGAGCGTCGTACTAAAGCCATTCGGGTAGCCCGCTTCTTTTAAGAGTTCACGGGCTTTGGCGGGGTTATAGGGCCACGGACCCAACTTCACCGCATACTGAACCCCATGAGGTAAGGGACCTTCTGCCGGAATTGCGTAGCCATTAAAGGCCACCTTGGCGAGGGCTTCTTTGTTGATGGCGTAGTTGATCGCCTGACGAACCTTGGGGTTGTCAAAGGGCTTAAAGTTCACGTTCATCGACAAGTAGCGATGCACGATCGAAGGCGTCTTGTTGATCACGACCCCTTCTTTGCCTTCGAGGGCTTTGATCTGTTCAAAGGGCAAGGAGCTGGCGAACTGTACTTCGCCCGTTTGAATCATGGCGGCACGCGTGGCGTTTTCTGCCACCGGTACCCACGTAATGGAGTCGACCTTCGGATAACCCGATTTCCAGTAGTTCGGGTTCTTCTTGACCTTCATGTAGTCGGTCTGACGCCATTCTTCAAAGACAAAGGGACCCGTTCCCACGGGGTGGAAGGCGGCTTCTTCTTTACCCTTAGCCAAGGTCTTCGGGGAAATCATCGCGGCCGAGGGGTGAGCAAGCTGATTAATAAAAGCGGAGAAGGGTTCATGCAACGTGAAGCGAACCGTGTATTCATCCACGACTTCGGTCTTGGCAATATTCTTGTACAAGCCGTAGCGCTTTAAGTGGTTATCCGGGTTCGTCACACGGTCAAAGTTGGCTTTGACCGCAGCCGCATTAAACGGTTCACCGTCATGGAACTTCACCCCCTGGCGCAATTTCACGGTATAGACAAGCCCATCGGGACTCGCTTCATAGGAAAGCGCCAAGACGTTTTTCAACTTCATGTCTTTGTCAAGACGGAAGAGCCCTTCGTAGAAGGAGCGGACAGCATTTTGAGAGAGCGTATCGTTCGCATCCCATGGGTCCATCGTCGTAAAGGTCGAAGCGATGGCGACTTTGACGTCACCTGCTGCCCAAGCACTCCAAGAAGCACCAGCCATCGTGGCGACCATGGCCATCATGACTGCGCTCTTCATAAACGTTTTTTTCATGTCAAACTCCCGTCTCGGTTGTTTTACGGTCTAAAAGCTTCTTTTGCGTCAAAAGAAGTCCCTTATTAACTGATCACTCATTGTGGTTTGTGTTGGGTAGTCCAACGAGTCATCAGGGTTTAAGGTCGTCTTTGGAAGACGGCCTTAGAATTCAGCTACAAAGTGCCCCGGTGAAACCTCGGCCATGGGTTTCACGGGAGGAATGTCTCGTACGCTACGCACGGGACTAGGTAAATCGACGGCCGTTAAGTTACCTAATGGACGACGTCGTGTGGGATCTGCCACGGGAACGGCGCTCAAGAGGCGTCGAGTATAGGGGTGTTGTGGGTTCTCAAAAATATCGCGCCGTGAGCCCATTTCGACAATTTGCCCTAAGTACATGACGGCCACGCGATGCGAAATGCGTTCCACTACCCCCATATCGTGGGAAATAAAGATGTACGAAATGCCCAATTCATGCTGTAAGTCCAGCATCAGGTTAATGACCTGTGCACGGATACTCACATCGAGTGCTGCGACGGATTCGTCCGCAATGATGACCTCAGGGTTGAGGGCAAGCGCACGGGCAATACAGATACGTTGACGTTGTCCCCCAGAGAATTCATGGGGATAGCGTGAGGCCATCGAGGGATGTAAGCCTACACGGGTCAACAAACTGCTCACGCGTTCTTCAATCTGAGCTTTGTCACTTACGCCATGCACCAGAAGAGGTTCCGCAATCGAAAAGCCCACCGTCATACGAGGATCAAGTGAGGCATACGGATCTTGGAAAATCATTTGCAGGTTGCGTCGGCAAGCCTTCATGTCCGCACTGGAGAGTTTGGTAATGTCTCTGCCCCCGTAGAGAATCTCGCCACTATCCACATCCAAAAGGCGCAAAATGGCACGCCCCGTCGTGGATTTACCGCAGCCGGATTCCCCCACAATCGCTAAGGTTTCACCTTTATGTAAGTCAAAGGAAACGTGCTCGCAGGCATGAACTTGGTGGGAGGGGCGTCCCAACCAGTCGGTTTTCACCGGGAAGCGTTTGACGATATTTTTAACAGAGAGCACCACCTCACCGGGCTGACTCACTTCGGTCGTTTCGGGCTTTACGGCTTGCCCATTTTCGGGATCCAACAAGTCAAAGCGCTGCGGATCGTTTTTGCCTTTCATCGCGCCTAAATGAGGCACAGCCGCCAAGAGCGAACGCGTGTAGGGATGTTGGGGATTCTTAAAGATCTCAGCCACTGGTCCCTGTTCGACGATTTTGCCGTGACGCATCACGCAGACGCGGTCCGCCACTTCCGCGACAACGCCCATGTCATGCGTGATAAAGAGTACCCCCGTATTCACTTTCTTTTGGAGCGAACGGATCAATAGCAAAATTTGCGCTTGCACCGTTACATCGAGTGCCGTGGTCGGTTCGTCCGCAATTAAAAGGGCGGGTTTGCAGGCAAGCGCCATGGCAATCATGGCACGTTGACGCATTCCGCCCGAGAGTTGATGGGGATAACTTTTGGCAATTCGAGGCGCATCCGGAATACGAACCAATTTGAGCAATTTGGTGGCTTCCTTCATGGCGCTATGTTCGGTTAGCTTGCGATGCAATCGCAAACTTTCGGCGATTTGTTCACCCACCGTAAAGACGGGGTTTAAGCTCGTCATCGGTTCCTGGAAAATCATCGCCATGTCGGCGCCACGCATACGACGCAGTTCGGAGTCGCTTTTTTTCGTCAAATCGTGCGTGGTGCCCTGACGGTCCGTCAGAAGAATTTCGCCACGCGTAATTTGCCCGCCGCCATGTTCCACTAATCGCATAATGGAGAGCGACGTCACGGACTTCCCGGAACCGGATTCCCCCACGAGGGCGACGGTTTCCCCGCGATGCACTTCCAGCGAAATGCCATCGACGGCCGTCACCGGTCCCGATTCGGTTTGAAACTTCACTTCAAGGTCA